>CAJXRW010000159.1 GCA_913060525.1 uncultured Gammaproteobacteria bacterium | reverse complement strand
TACACAGAGTAGATCGTCGGCAGCGTCAGATGTGTATAAGAGACAGACTTAAAGCAAAAAGAAATTGCACTGACACTCAAGAAAATAGACCCTTCCCATACAATGTTCGAATCACTTGAGCAGATAATCCAATATCGCCAGAAAAAAATTCAGACATAAAAAAAACCGCCAGTCTTTGTTAAGACTAACGGTTTTAAAAATTAATGTTAAAAGATTAAGCGGCTACTGTATCTTTTACAGATTTTTTAAAAGCTTCAGCATATTTTTTAGAAACTTCTAAAGACTCATCAAATGCTTCTTTAGTCAAAGTCATTGCTTGCTCACTTGCTTCTTGAGCGCAATCAGAACAAAATTTAGCAAAATCTTCAGCTTTTTTAATTTCAGCTAATGACTGCATTCTTTTAGTTGTACTTTCAAAAGCAGAAGTCATTAACTCCATGTTTTTACGAGTATAATGCTCAAATGTTTCAGTTGTAACTTTTTGTAAGTCAGAAACTGGGCAAAAAGCGTTTTGAGTTAATTTTTTCATGTTTTCTGTGAATTGGTTTACATATTCGTTTGTCATTTTCTCTTCCTTTTTTTATTTATGTTGCACTGCGATAAACTTGTGTCGCCATTATATTGATTCAATAATAGCCTGTCAACATATTTTTGCTGCAATGCAATATTAAATTCTAGGGCTGCGAAGATCCAATATGGCAAAATACATTAAATAGCGTTCCAGCTTATATAAATTCTACATCCTGTTAAAATACTTATTATTGATAACTGGATTCAGACTGTATATATGATTACTTATAAAACGATATCTGAGCATATACAAACTGAAATATTGCCAATCAAAAAATCACGCTTTATTGCAAATGCTTTTCCCATCGAAAACGATACGGATATGATAAATCACTTAGCTTTAGTTAAATGCACTTATCCCGATGCACGTCATCACTGCTGGGCTTACACATTAATCCAAGACAATAAATTACGCTTCAATGATGACGGAGAACCTAACGGTTCGGCAGGAAGACCTATATTGTCTCATATTCAAGGTAAAGACTTATTTAATGTTTTTGTGGTAGTAACACGTTATTTCGGTGGAACCAAGCTTGGTGTGGGTGGACTGATAAGGGCATATGGTCAAGCTGCAAAAGAAGCATTAGAGTTAGGGGATATTATTGAAATCCACCCTAAAAGTACTATTGCTATAGAATATCAATATGATGAAACCATTAATATTGAGATTGTTTTTAGAAAATATAATGCCAGCATTCTAAGTGAAGCGTATGCAGACTTGATTAAACAAATAATTAGTTTAGATACCTCTGAATGTGAAAATTTCATAAGTGAGGTTACCAATATAACCAAAGGAAAAGCTACAATTAAAATGCTTGATTAAGCTTTAGACCTAAATTGCAATATACCCATAGTAGCTGCTATGCTAGAGACAATTAAAATCAATATAAATTACTGCTATGTCTCAGCCTAAAGTAAAGTATCTAAAAGACTATCAACCTAGTCCTTATCTTATCGAAGAAACTCACTTAACCTTTAATCTTGATGAAACAAAAACACTTGTGACAGCAAGCCTACATTTTACCAAAAATCCAGCAAACCCAGATAACTCCCCTCTAGTTTTAAATGGTGTTAACTTGAAATTGTTATCAATAAAAATAAACAATAAAGATGTGCCAAAATCGGAATTTATAGTCGAGGATAATTATTTAACCATTAAACAAGTACCCGATAACTTTATTTTAGAAACTATTGTCGAAATAAACCCTTCTGCCAATACCTCTTTAGAAGGTTTGTATAAATCTGGAAATGTATTTTGCACTCAATGCGAAGCAACAGGATTTAGAAAAATCACATATTATTTAGATAGACCAGATGTCATGTCATCTTATACTGTTAAAATTATCGCCGATAAAAATAAGTACCCAGTGATTTTATCAAACGGTGATAAAATTGAGGCTGGTGATCTTTCTGACTCTATTCATTTTGCTACTTGGAAGGACCCATTTAAGAAGCCTTGTTACTTGTTTGCATTAGTTGCTGGCGATTTAGCCAATATAAGTGACACATTTACAACTAAATCTAACCGTATTGTTGACATTGAAATTTATGCCTTTAAGCAAGATATAGACAAATGCCACCATGCCATGCAATCTGTTAAAGATTCAATGAAATGGGATGAAGAAAGATTTAACCTTGAATATGACTTGGATACATTTATGATTGTTGCCGTGCCTGATTTTAATGCTGGCGCAATGGAGAATAAAGGATTAAATATTTTTAACACAAAATATATTATGGCTAATGATAAAACAGCCACCGATAAAGATTTTGAGCTAGTACAAGGTGTGGTTGGTCATGAATATTTTCATAATTGGACTGGTGATAGAGTAACTTGTCGAGATTGGTTTCAACTAAGCCTTAAAGAAGGGTTAACTGTATTTAGAGATCAAGAGTTTACTTCTGATTTAAACTCAAGAGACGTTAAACGTATTGGTGATGTTAGGATGTTGAGAAGTGCTCAATTTGCCGAAGATGCTAGCCCAATGTCTCACCCTATCCGCCCAGATTCATATATTGAAATGAATAATTTTTATACGATGACCGTTTACAATAAAGGCGCTGAAGTCATTAGAATGATTCACACAATTTTAGGTGAAAAAGGTTTTCAAAATGGCATGAAGCTGTATTTTGAAAGACATGATGGCCAAGCAGTCACTTGTGATGATTTTGTAAATGCTATGGCTGAAGCCAACAATTATGACTTTTCAGTATTCAAACGCTGGTATAGTCAATCTGGCACGCCAATTGTGAAAGTTTCTGAAAATTATGACCCAAATAATCAAACCTATACACTAACACTCGAGCAACATACTCCACCGACAGCTGACCAGAAGGAAAAACAGGCGCTTCATATACCAGTAAAAATGGGCTTAATTACGCCTGGTGGAGCAAACATAGAAGAGCAAGTTATTGAACTTAAAGAAAATAAACAAACATATTCATTTAAAAATATAACGGAAAAACCCGCCCCATCCCTTTTTAGAGATTTTTCTGCGCCAGTAAAAGTAGAATACCAAAATACAGAAAACGATTTGCTTCATGTAATTAAATATGACAACAATGCTTTTAATCGTTGGGATTCAATACAACAAATTGCCACAAATATTATTCTGAATAATCGTGACCTTAATGATGAATTTATAAGTGCCATAAAATCGTTACTAAATGATGAAAAGTTAGATAAATCATTAATTAGTGATGCATTATTAATGCCGAATGAAACAACGATTGCAGAGAGCATGTCTACAATCCTGGTGGAAAATATTGTGATTGCACGCAAGAAAATTTTGAGTCAACTTGGCGATAATCTGAAAGCAAATTGGTTAGCAATATATGAAACCTGCACTGACAGTCAACCATATAATCTATCCCAAGAACAGACAGCTAAACGTAGACTAAAAGGTATTTGCTTATATTATTTAATGCAAGCATCAGACCAGACAGTCGGAACCGATCTAGCGTCACAATTATTTACAACAGCTAACAACATGACTGATCAGCAGGCAGCATTTTCAGCGTTATTACAGTCAAATGAAAAAGACATTCGTGATAAGGCAATTAATGAGTTCTATGAGCAATGGAAACAAGAGGATTTAGTCGTTAATAAATGGTTGTCATCTCAAGCATGGATGCCTCAAGAAGGAGCAATTGAACAAGTCAAAGCCTTACTAAAACACCCTGCTTATAATAGAAAAAACCCAAATAAAGTTTATTCGCTTATTGGTGCTTTTGGTGGAAATTTCTCCCAGTTCCATCATCGTAATGGTTCAGGCTATGAGTTTATGGCAGATATGGTATTGGATATCGATCAAATCAATCACCAGGTTGCAGCTAGATTGGCGCGTAGCTTAATGAGCTGGAAACGTTATGATGAAGAAAGACAAAAAATGATGAAGAATGCGCTGGAAAAAATAAAGGAATCAAACCCCAGTAAAAATGTCTATGAAATTGTTAGCAAAAGTCTGGAGTCATAGATCGTGGATAAGGCTAAAATTAATTATTTAGAAATTCCTGCTGTAAATTTTGATGAAACAAAACGTTTCTACACACAAGTATTCGGTTGGAAACTTATAGATTATGGACCTGATTACATGGCATTTGAAAATGCAGGCATAAATGGTGGATTTTATAAGTCTAAGTTAAAATCAACAAGCCAAAATGGATCCGTGTTAATCGTATTCTATGCAAAATCTTTGATAGGCTTACATAATAAAATATCTCAAAATGGCGGGAAAATAATTAAAGATACATATTCATTTCCAGGTGGTTATCGTTTTCATTTTACCGACCCGAATGGAAATGAATTTGCAGTTTGGTCTGAAGAAAATAATTAATCGACTTTAGCAGTAATTGAAATAGTACTGCCATCTTCTAATATTAAAGTAACAGGGACATCTTGGCCTTTCTTTAACTTATCTTTAAGTCCAATCAACATAATATGTAATTCTTGAAAAGACAAATCTACTTCGTTATGTGGATACACTTCAATTGAGCTAATTTGTTTCATGACTCTTTGTCCGTTACTGTTAGTCACAAAGTGATGCAATTGTGTTTTTTCATCAATTGGTGAATAAGCGGCAATAATATCAACAGTTTCATTACCACTATTTTTAATATTCATTTTTACTTCTGTATTATTACCATTGGGTGCTTTTACTTCAGCATTAAATACTTTTAAATCACAAGACTCGCTCATACCTGATTTTGAGCAATCACTCATAGTATTTTGAGCAAATGCAAAGCCTGTGCTTAATACCCCAATACTTAATACTGTAGCTAGTTTTTTCATAGATGAATCCTTGGTTATTTTTTATGACAATCCTTAAATTTATATCAAAAAAATTTGAAAACAATAAGTAAAATAATGAGAAAAAAACAGTTAAATACCATAAGGCTGGTTTATTCATGCGTAATCATTTCAATTTGAATAAAAACAGGTAAAATATTTTTAATATTGAAAGACCTGGATGGATAGATGTCTATAGACTCTCAAGTTGTATCTCACTTGGCTAAGTTATCAAAATTAAAAATTGATGATGATCACGAACAACTAACGAATCAATTAAATAATATTTTAGCATTTGTAGAGCAGATAAAAAAAGCAGACACCTCTGATTTAAAACCTATGTCACATCCTTTGGATGTCGCGCAACCACTTCGTATAGATGAGGTAACGGAAAACCCTAACCGTGATTCTCTCATAAAAAATGCACCTGAAACTCATGAGGGTTTCTTCTTAGTACCAAAAGTAATTGATTAAGGTAATTGTATGCATATTGATGACACTGTTTTTGACCTAAGAGAAAAAATGGATGACAGGTTATTTGATTCCCAAGAACTTGTTCAGCATTATATTGATCGTATTAATAAATATAACCCAAGGTTAAATGCTGTTATTACAACCACCTTTGATGATGCACTTGAAAAAGCATATCAATTTGATTCATCTAGAGAAAAACCAAAACACCTATTGGCTGGTATTCCGATATTGCATAAAGATGTTTTTTGTACTTCAGGAACAAGGACATCTTGTGGGTCAAAAATGCTGGATAATTTCATCTCACCCTACTCAGCAACCGTTGTTGAAAAGTGTCAAGAAAATGGAATCATTACACTAGGAAAAACCAACCTGGATGAATTCTGTATGGGTTCATCAAATGAGTCTAGTTTCTGTCTCTTATACACATCTCCGAGCCCACGAGACAGGCAGAAATCTC
>CAJXRW010000158.1 GCA_913060525.1 uncultured Gammaproteobacteria bacterium | reverse complement strand
AGAGTAGATCGTCGGCAGCGTCAGATGTGTATAAGAGACAGTAAAAGGTCAGGCAACTCAGCAAGAATATCATTTAATATGGCATCAGCCGAGATAATATTATGTAGCCTAAAGTCATCACCAGGATGATTGTTACATAAATATTGTGCTGCTTTTTCCTCACTAGACCAAATTGAATGAACACAATTTTGTAATGCATTGATTGTATAGACTTCGATATGATTAAGTTTCAATGCTTTATATTCATTTAAAATATTGTCTAAATCTCTGGAGTATGAATAACATATCTCGGTTTTCATCCGCTCAAATAATAATGTAAAAGTCGGAACACTATATATTCAATTAACTGGATATAACATAAGCATAATTGCGTATTTTAGAGCAATTAGCTCTAACAACACTCTTGCTTTTAATTTCAGAACAACCAATTAATACGTAAAATTACGTATATTATTTCATGGCTTTGTTGACTATATTTTATTGTGCATAAAAACTATTTTTACATTTCATTAATAATTCATTTACAAACCAAGTGAATAATAGACCCATCTCGTAAATGGGATGAATATACTAACAACAGGAGATACAATAAATGAGGAAAACAATCACAAGCACATTATCTGCAGCTTTATTAACAGCAATGGTCTCACCTATTTTTGCTCAGCACACTATATATTAAATTAACTGAATATAAATACGTAAAATTGTATATTTTGACAATTAGATAATAAGGAAGAAATATGAAAACACGATTATTGTGCTCAATGGTACTATGTTTAACTGCTTCGATGACAATGGCGCATGTTATAGGGACGAGTGAGACAGAAGGCCAGATACAACAAGATAACCAGAATTTGACAGATAGTAAAGAAGGCGAATTACAGTCTCCAGATAATTCATTAAAGGGCGTTGAGAAGACAAATAAATTGGTACTTATAAATGCCACGAAGCACAGAGTCGAGATAGAACCTCATGGCGACACGCCAGTGACTCTAAATCCTGGTGAGATGATAGCTTGGAAAGATGGTGTTAGATATGATCATAATGGCTTCTTAGAAACAAATAAAATTAAATTATATCTTACGATTACGACTTGTGGTGATGGTGGAGGTGGACTTGGTGTGTGTAAAGATACGATCTATCCTCATATTGATCCGCGCGATGGTACAGTATTGATTTTAGAAAACCTCTATAATTTAAACCCAGATAAGTACACTATGACAACCAAGTATACAAGAATCATTTCTGATTAATTAATCTAAGGAGAATGCTATGAAAAAATATATTTATGTGATGACTTTTTTACTTATATCAGGACTGTCTTTTGGTACAAAGCTTCAGTCACCTAATGAAAATGGTACTTTAAATAATGTAATTATAATAAATGCTTCTGATCACGATATCATAATTTATAATAATGACACAGATGGAGAACAAACGATTCCTTCACAGTATTATCTATATAGCTCAAACTTAGAGGACATAGAGAAATCCTGGAGTTGGGGTAATTATCCTTTACCACTTCGGATATCTGATGCCTCTTTTCCAAGTTATAATACTGATATAAAAATTAATTTTGCTAAAAGCCATATGGCAGTTGTTATTACTAATATAGAGCGAGATTATACTACTGGTAAGCTAAAGGTTGATTATTTTGCTCCTGGCGGAGGACATTCACCAATTATTGATGCGATCAAAGAATGGGGTATGAAAATAAACCCAATGGATACTCTTATCAATAATCCTAAGTAACTTATCCTCTTAGATCATCTTATTGAGTAATGGCCTTAACCATTATTCTTACCTCGAATACCTAATCCTGAACTCATAAAAGCCAACATGACGGTGCCTTTATGGGTTATAATGAAATATAAAAAGGTAATTTTTTGTGGAAATAGGAAAAACTCTAATATCTGTATTTTTAATTTTTATTATTAATGTCGTTTATGGCGTCACTATTAAAACAATTCCAATTAACTATGAGCCAGTGACCCAAAAAAGTTTAAATAAACAAAATATCTACTTATTAACTTTAGAGAATCTGGAACAAAGCAGCCAGTATCAATTAGTTATTAATGATGATCAATATTATTTTTCTTCACCACAAAATGTACCTAAAAATAGTATGCGTATCTACATGCCTATACTTGAAACATTAAATACACATAAACTAATTTTACTAAATAGTAATCATCAGATATTAATAGAACAAATAATCCCTACTGTTATTAACTATAAAGATCCAATGTTTGTGAATATTTTTGATGATTTAATCACTGAAATAAAATTAGAAACTATACCAGGAGCGGTTGGGAAAATAGGTAATGGTTATTATTACCATGACTATCAGTTAAAAATCCAAATAGATTTAAATAATAATCTATATTGGCTTGATCCCAATGACCCAAATTGGGGGTGGATATATGGGTATGTTTATTTCAAATTAAATTCGGATAATTTATCAGACAAATTAATCACTAATATGGATGAAAATTTCAAGCTTGTTTATATTGGTCAGGCTGAAAGCGCTAACATATATAGACTTATTAGTAAGAATACTAATAATATTGAGATTATCGCGTTTATAGATACTTATTCTCCTGCACATAAGTTAGAAATTGAACAATCTAAACCAACTGATCAAATATCATTTGGTTCCCAAAAAAATATAAATACTTCTGAAAATGCGTTAACAAATCAACAGCCGATAACAGATCAGGAAACTAAATCATTATCAATTAATATTCCTATTTATTTTCAAGTGGATAAGAACTGCCAATATTCAAACGAATACATTAACAATAAAGTTATCTTCAAATATGACTTAAATAATGCGGCAAGTTTCAAATATAATCAAAAAATACCTGATTCCAATGTCGCTGATAACCAAATTGAAATGTTTACTTCAGCCATCCCGATGGACAAAAAATTGTATATTGGTTCTTTAACACTGGATCACATTGATAACAATTGGCGAAATACTGCAGATATCGAGTTTGATTTTATTAATCATAATCAAATGGATAGAAATATCATCCATATTTATGCTCAAAACCCTGCTTCACCCGAGCTTAAAGCCATATTAACGGATACTGATCATGACTTTGATATTAATGGCTTACATTGTCATATTCAAGATGATGACCTTCAAGTATATATAAGTTGTACTTGTCATTAAATAACTTAAGGGCAACTGTAGCATAAGAGCTTGAAGTGATATACGTGAAGCACTTAGTTAGCGCTAATGGCATCCCAGTGGGGAATGATAATCACAATATAGTTAAAGACTATCTTCTAAAATAAGCAGTGGTTTTCTCGCCTCTAAACGAGCCATTTAAGCAACGCACAAAGCTTGTGGCGTTCGCACTCTTACTTGATGTATTATTGTACAGAATTTTTACAACTTATTAATAATTCATTGAAATTACAGTTATATCATTTCCTCAAGTACTCAGCCTAAAGACAAAGTTGTGTATGAAAAAATCAAATAATCAATAAAGAGGAATGTTATATGAACAAAATTAAAAAATTAGTGTTATTGAGTTTGGTTGCTGGCTCGACTAGCGGCGCATTTGCAAGTATGGAAAATACCTGGACTGGCGTGTATGGTGGTGTAAATGCAAGTGTGATTGAAACGACTGTATCAAATGCTAATCGTAATGGTTACAGCTTTACCAATGCAGCTTTCGGTATCGAAACTGGCGCAAATTATGGATTTGATAGTGGATTAATTTTAGGTATGGGAGTACAAGCAAACTGGTCTCCATTTACCAATACATCAAATAATCAAGCTGAAGGGTTCTATATGACCAATCAGACAACCTTTTTTGGTGCTATTTTAGGTAACGCTGGTTTTGCAGTGAATCAAAATTTTGCTATTTTGGCCAATGCAGGTATTGGTTATTTAAAAGCGGACACAACAGGTCAAACTGCTGCCAATTTTTCTGACCACAGTTATGGATTTGTCATGCCAGTTGTTGGCGCAGATATTATGTATAAGGCAGATAATGGCATATACGGTAAAATTGGCTTTAATTATTATATACCGACCACCCAGAATTATCATTCTACCGTAGCAAATGCGGATGCACCTTTGACAAAAGGACTATTTCAATCATCATTAACGATGGGCTATTATTTCTAGTAGGTACTCATCAGAAAAATAGTTCAATCTAAATCGTCTAAAAACAGGTTTACACAACTACATTCTTTATAATATCCAATCATTAGCAGACTAATTTTTCACTGACATGAAAGTTAAATAATAAATCAATTTTTACATTTCATTGACAATTGATTGATATTTATCTCATATCATCTTGCTCGCAAATCAATCACTGGAGTCCGCATTGAAAAAGAATATTATCATGGCATTTGTATTAACAGCCATCATCTCATCACCCATCTATGCAAGTTACTATAATTCAACAGATTCAGGTTTTATTGGCAGTATTTCTGGTGGTGTCGTATCAAGCCAGTCATCAGGAACATGGACAACTGCACCAAATAACACAAGCTATGACTTTACTGCCCCAGCAACAACTGGGGGTGCAGGAAGTCTACGTTTAGGGTACCAAATTGCCTTTGGCGAAAAAGAGAATTGGAATGAATTTTATTTTGGTGGTGCTTTGCGTTATAACATTTTAGGGAATGTTATCACTAACATTGTAGGTTTTCGTAACCTTGGTCCTGTTTATGACCAGACTTCTGTTAGCCAATTTGGTTTAGAAGGATATATTGGTAAGTATTGGAAATCCCCTTTTTATACAGAGTTATTTATCAATCCTGGTTTTACCAATCAAGGTTCATTTTTCGGTGCGATTGGCTTGAGAGCAGGTTATGATGTAACGGAACATGTTAGCCTATATGTTGAAGGTATAACTGGAGGGCAGATTGATGTTGCTTCAGGCTTAGTGGATATGATTTTCTGGCAGGCAGGTGTTTCTGGAACTAGCTATTCAGTTGGTCAGGCAGGTATACAGTATCGGTTTTAATTCTGTTTATTACTTATGTTATTCAAGTTATAAAAGTATCTGATTATCCATAAAGCTCAGCCATACTTGAGCAAAAAGCATATAATGACCGACAGGGTCATTTTAATTCCCCTTCAAACCTTGAAGGGGAATCTTAAAACCTTTGCTATGGCTGAGCTTTATGGATAATCAGGTAAAAGTATACAAAACAAAGCAGTAAATCGTCTGATACCATGATATTTACTATTTTATTACTATACTTATGTATTAATAAATATGAGATAAATGGTAATGACTGATCATAGCATTGTAATTGTAGATGATGACCATGAAGCAGCTGGGATACTACAAACTTACCTTCAAGATTACTTCATAAAGGTTGACTATTTTGATAACGGATATAATTTTTTAGATCAAGTCGAGGCTGGTAATAATTATGATTTATTATTACTAGATATTAAAATGCCCGCTATTTCTGGTACAGAAACTTATAAAAAACTCATTAAGATAAAAGACATTCCAACTATTTTTGTTTCATCTGTGACTGACCCAGCGGATAAAGTTACCTGCCTTGAATTTGGTGCTGTCGATTATATTGTCAAACCATTTTATTTAAGAGAAGTATTAGCAAGAATTAAAAATGCAATTAAAAACACATCAAACAGTAACAAGCCAAGTCATACTGATAACAAACTAACAGGTTTTGAATTTTCTGGCTGGATACTCGATACAACAACAGAAATACTAACAACACCAGACAAAGAGGAAATTCCTTTAACAAAAGGACCTGTCTCTTATACACATCTCCGAGCCCACGAGACAGGCAGAAATCT
>CAJXRW010000157.1 GCA_913060525.1 uncultured Gammaproteobacteria bacterium | reverse complement strand
GGCAGCGTCAGATGTGTATAAGAGACAGTGAGAGGCGTATCCGCCAAGGGGAGGTGTGGCAAAAAACGGCTGGATTTGGTTTGTTGGAGCTCATTATTGCCATCGTTATTCTAAGTATTATCATTGCCATTGCTGTACCCAGCTATCTTTCGTATATCAATAACGAGAAATTACGTTACGCTAAAACACGACTGAATGTCATGGCATTAGCGATTGAGGCAAAACACGCTGAAAAAGGCACATATAAAAATATAAAGCTTTCAGATATTGATTTTTCAGCGACAGATGAAGAAGGCAATACCTATGTCCTATCAGATTTATCGGATAACAACTTTCTGCTTAGCGCAACCTTGCCTGATAATGATACCTGCCATACTTTATCCGTAAATGCCGTTAATCAACGCCAAGCTTTCAGTGCCGAAAATGAAGATACTAAACTAGACTGCTGGTAATCAAAATAAATCTGTAACAAAATATATGACTACTTGTTCCAATACAGTGCCAAGTTAGTTGTAAAGGATTAAAATGTTTAAACTTAAAAAAATTCTGCCCATTAGTATATTAATTGCAGGATTAGTTCTGTTCTTTGTCTTTGGTGGACAGCATTATTTATCTCTCCAGGCATTAAGTGAAAATTATAAAAAACTTCAGGACTATACACACGCACATTATTTCTTAAGCGTGCTGGGATTTATGGGTTGCTATATCATCATTATTGCCCTCTCCATTCCTGGGGCAACCTTATTAACCCTGCTTGGTGGTTTTTTATTCGGAGCTTTACTCGGAACCGTGTGGGTTGTCTTTGCCGCAACCATTGGCGCAACCATTACATTTTTAGCGGTACATACAGCCTTTGGAGAATTACTGAGACATAGAGTAGATAACAAACTTAGCAAAATGAAAAAAGGCTTTACAGAAAATGCGTTTAACTATTTGATTACGCTTAGATTACTCCCTATATTTCCATTTTTTATTATCAATATTGCCGCTGGTGTTATCGGCATGCCACTACGTACTTTCTTTTTCGGCACCTTGCTGGGTATTATTCCAGGTTCTTTTATTTATGCCTGGGTTGGCAGCGGACTGGGTTACACTTTAGAACAAGGTAAATCATTAAACTTGGGCATCATTTTTGAACCTCAAGTGATTTTACCCATTATTGGATTGGCGATATTATCTCTAGCGCCTGTCATCGTTAAGAAATATAAAGCTAAACATCCAAAAATATCTTAAAGGATACATTATGACGACCATTCAAACTGATATATGCGTTATTGGTGGCGGCTCAGGCGGACTTTCAGTTGCAGCAGGAGCGGTACAAATGGGGGCAAAAGTTGTCCTCTGTGAAGGCAACAAAATGGGCGGAGATTGCCTGAATTATGGCTGTGTGCCTTCTAAGTCGCTTATTGAAGCGTCCAGAATAAGTATGATTTCAAAATCTGCAAAACAATTTGGTGTTCATAATCCCAAAACCAAAATAGACTTTAACCAAGTCAATGAGCATGTGACACAAGTCATCAATACCATAGCGGTACATGACTCGGTTGAAAGGTTTGAGAAACTCGGGGTCACGGTTATTCAAGAATATGCTGAATTGATCGATCATAATACAATCAAGGCAGGTGAAAATACCATTCAGGCAAAGTACATTGTGCTTGCAACGGGTTCACGCTCAAAAGTGATTCCCGTTAAAGGACTTGAAGATACCGACTACTATACCAATGAAACCATTTTCGATTTAAAAGAAAAACCAGAGCATCTCGTTGTAGTAGGGGGTGGCCCAATTGGCTGTGAATTAGCACAAGCATATAATCAACTAGGCTGCAAAGTATCTCTGTTAGAAGCGGGAACAAAAATTCTGGCTGCAGCTGATTCTGATTGTGTTGCTATTATTGAAACCAAACTAAAAGAAAATGGCGTTGAAATATTTAAACGTGTCAAGCTCATAGAGTTTGAACCAAAGGATATCGGTGCCATTATCCATTATGAAATTGCAGGTGAACCCTTTACGCTGGATGCTTCCCATATTTTAATTGCTACTGGTCGATCACCCAACATAGAAAGCCTAAATCTCAATAAAGCAGGCATCATTCACACAGCAAAAGGGATAACGGTTAATAAACGCCTAAGAACAAATAAAAAAAATGTCTATGCCATTGGTGACATAGCAAGCTCCTATCAATTCACGCATGCTGCTGGTTACCACGCAGGCATTGTGATTCGAAATATTTTATTCAAATTACCCGCAAAAGTAGACTACCGTAGTTTCCCGTGGGTCACTTATGTGAATCCAGAACTTGCCCATGTTGGCATGAATATACAGGAAGCGGAAAATGAAGGCGCAAAAATTTTAACACTGGAATATAAAGATAACGATCGTGCCCAAGCTGGATTACACACAAATGGGTTGATTAAAGTTGCGGTTGCCAAAAGAGGAAAAATACTCGGTGTAACCATTGTCGGTGAAAGTGCTGGAGAATTAATTTCACAATGGACACTTGCGATTGCAAATAAACTGACCATCAAAAACATGGCCAGCTTTATTGTCCCTTATCCGACGTTAAGTGAAATTAATAAACGTGTCGCAGGTTCTTATTATACTGAAACCCTGTTCTCCGAGAAAACGAAGAAAATGGTTCGTTTTTTAATGAAATGGTTTTAGGCTAACATTTTGATAGAAACCAAGATTCGCCCTACTTTCCAAAAACTATGTATCGACCCCATTGCTAAACGCCTAGCAAACTATGCCAAGCCCAATACCATTACGCTTTGTTCATTAGCGGTTGGTTTATTTGCGGCTTTAAGTATTGCCTTAGACTGGCGCATTAGCGCAATTATTTTCATGTTGCTATCAGGTTATTTTGATATTTTAGATGGCAGTGTTGCTAGACTGAATAACCAATCAACCGAACTTGGCACTGTGCTTGATATTATGTCAGACCGTACTGTTGAAGTGGCGATTATTTTATGTTTTGCTTTTCGAGCACCTGATTATGCCATCGTCTATTTATTGATGATGGGCGTCACCCTGCTGTGCATTAGCAGTTTTCTTGTTGTGGGTATTTTCTCAACCAACACCACCAATAAAAGTTTCTATTATAGCCCAGGACTTATGGAGCGTGCCGAAGCATTTATTTTTTTTATTTTAATCGCGTTAGTACCTTCTTGGCAGTTATGGCTTGCCATTGTCTACATTATCCTGGTGTTATGGACGGCTGGTTTTCGACTATTTGAATTTTATAATAATGTAAAAAGGAATACTAAATGAGAAAACTTCAACAATCTGTTATTTTGTTCTGCTTGCTGATTTTAGCTTCCGTAATGTATGCCGCGCCTGCTAAAGCCTACTGGAATCAATGGGTACCTTTTGACCCTCTTTCAAAACAAACGATTCAGTATCCAATATGGAAAAATTTCTTAGCTGAATATGCTATTACAAAAAACGGTCAAGTCTATATTCAGTATAGCCAAGTTAATTCAACAGATAGAAAAAATCTTGAAAATGAAATTAATCGTTTAAGTAACCTTAATATTGCTGCTTATAACCGTAATGAGCAACTGGCATTTTGGATTAACTTATACAATATGGAAACGATTGCGTTGATATTACAAAATTATCCGATTTCCAGTATTACTAAAATTAAAGATGGTTTGTTTAGTTTTGGTCCTTGGGATAAACAACTATTAAAAGTGGATGGAATTAGCCTCTCCCTTAATGATATTGAACACCGTATTATTCGACCTATCTGGAATGACCCACGCATTCATGCTGCGGTTAACTGTGCCTCTATTAGTTGCCCTAATTTAATGACTACGCCATTTACAGGTCAAGATATTAACAAGCAGTTGAATCAGGTGTTCAGTCGCTTTGTGAACAGCAACAAAGGTGTTCAGATAGAAGGCAACAACTTAAAACTTTCTGAGATATTTGAGTGGTATGGCATCGACTTTGGTGACAACCCAGCTGACATCAAAAAATTCATTAGTTACTACCTACCGTCACAAACTGAAAAACAAGCAGTTCTTAATGCCACCAATATTACTTACCAAAGCTATAATTGGGACTTAAACGGAATGAAGTAAATCATGTCGATTATTAATTGGATTAGCTTCGTCTCGATTATTTTTATGGTCGCTTTTTTTACTTTCAGCTCACAAAAAAATACGCATTCTGCCCAATCGTATTTCGTTTCAAATAAAAAGACGTCCCTATTTGCGTTAATCGCAACTTTGGTGATGACCGAACTGAACACCTCCACCTTGGTTGGTTTTGCTTCGCTGGGTTATAGTTATGGTCATTCAGCCGTTACTTTAGCGTTAGTCTTTTTAATTGGTTTATTATTTTATGCCATTACGGTGGCAAAGAAATGGAAAGCCTTTGACGGCATTACCGTCACCACTTTTTTCGAAAATCGATATAACAAAAGCATTGGTTATCTTTCAGCGATTATTTTATTAATTGCTATGATTGGCTTTAGCGCCAACTATATTAAGTCGTTAACGCTCATCTTCTCACCGTTATTTCCTAATTTTAACGAATGGGAATTAAGTGGCATTTTCTGTTTACTCATGGCAATCATCACTTTAAGGGGCGGTTTAAAATCGATTATTCAAATTGATATCATTAGCTTTTTGATTACCTTGATTGTCTTTCCCATCCTCTTTTACATCAGTTATCAAAATTATGTTTTGCCTGATCAAGCAACTATTTTTGAGCACTCAAAGGCTTCTTTCCCTATCTCGACCTTAATCGCCTTGATTATCATTACCATGTTTACCTATATTTTAGCGCCGTGGTATGGTCAAAAAATATTTTCGGCTAATTCACAAAGTACGGCATTTAAAGCTGTCGCCATTGCCGCAGTCATTATTTCAGCCATTTATGCCTTAGCGATTCTTTCTGCCAGTTTATTGTTAAATAACTCAGATATTCATATTCAGGCACAAGAAGCCATTCCCTATTTAATTCATTCGCATTTCCCCCTTGTATTTCAGGGCATTGCCTATGCCATGTTATTTTTTGTCGCCGCCACCACCTTAGTCGGCTTATGGAATACCATTGCTTCAGTGTTTATCGCCCATCATCAAAAAACCATTCAGAAGCAATCACTAACTGTCAGTATTCTAACCACCACTATTATCGCTATATGTTCGTATTTATTAGCGAATTTATTTATTGATCAAATATTTCAGAAAATGGTGTTAATGAATATACCAATTGCTGCTTTAGCCTTTTCGTTATTAGGGGGATTTTATTGGAAGCGGGTAAACAGCACAGCCAGTTTTATCAGCATACTCATTGGTTTTGCGGGTGGTGTATGTTGTTACCTGTATTTCAGTGAAGCAAGCTATATGTGGTATTGGGCGGTTTATGTCATTCCAGCTAGTTTTGTGGTTGGCGTGGTGGTGACATTAGCGATGCCTAGAAGATGATCAAATATTTCAGTAGCTACCTTAAAAACCCAATAAGCTGTCATCCCGTGACTTGATCACGGGAACCATAATACCCATAAGTTCTATTTTAGCTATTACCTCTAATATTTTAAGTCTGAGTTACCTGATATAATAATTTAATTAGGCATAGTTAAATTCACAAAGGCTTGTATGGAATGGATCTCAAAATTTTTTGAAGCAGCAAAGCTGCCAACAAAGTTCATCTTTATAATATTCTTAACATCAATATTTTTACTGATATCACCTTTAAAAATAATTTCTGCCCTACATTTAAACTTAATTATCAAACAATATGGAAACTATATTGGCTGTCTCTTATACACATCTCCGAGCCCACGAGACAGGCAGAAATCTC
>CAJXRW010000156.1 GCA_913060525.1 uncultured Gammaproteobacteria bacterium | reverse complement strand
CTACACAGAGTAGATCGTCGGCAGCGTCAGATGTGTATAAGAGACAGGTCTAAAGTTAAAATATACTGTGACATAAGTAAGCTCCCAATCAATCACCCTGTATCACTTTGAACTTACTATTATGCGATTAAGAGAATTTATTCTTGAGATTTGAAAGCAGCATAATAGCCTGCCTTCAAATATAACCACATTGAGTAAACAGTTAGTATTACAGCGATATACAATAATATAAATCCAACTATAACCCAGATATTATCTTTACCTGGGTATACCAATAAAATAAGAATTGCAGCCATTTGCGCAGCAGTCTTTAGTTTGCCATATGAAGAAACTTTCACCACCGCTCTCTCGCCTATTTCTGCCATCCACTCTCTTAATGCAGATACAATCAATTCACGAGAAATAATACAAGCAACAGGCAATGCCACCCACCAATACGGGAAAACACTTAGCAATAATACCAGTGCCACACAAACCATTAATTTATCAGCAACTGGATCTAAAAAAGCACCAAGCTTGCTAGTTTGATTAAAGTTGCGTGCAATATATCCATCAAACCAATCTGTTAACGCAGCAACAAAAAATAATGCCGCAGTTATCCAATGAGAATACGATATGGGCAAAAAGAAAAATACCGCAAAAATGGGTACTAGCGCTATTCTTAGCATTGTTAATATATTTGGAACATTCCAGATCAAAACAGCAACCTAAATCTTAAAATCTGAAATAACTATAGCATGCAAAGGAATGAATTTAAAATCACATGTGATTTTATAAAAAAAATGTTTAGCTATATTTTTAATTAATGATTTAGCCACATAAAAAATATTATCGCTAGCACAAAAAGTTAGCAGTTATCGAAAAATTTTACCTCGATAATATTTAAGCTCTTCGATCGATTCTTTTATGTCATCAAGTGCAAGATGTTTACTGTCTTTGCTGACCCCGTTAAATACCTCGGGATACCAATGTGAACTCAATATTTTTAAAGTACTCACATCCAGCAATCTATAATGAAAATGCGCCTCTAAGCTCGGCATGTATTTATACAAAAAACGTCTGTCTTGCCAGATTGAATTGCCACACAATGGAGAGGTATTTTCAAAGGTATATTCTTTAACAAAGTCCAAAGTTTGTTGCTCTGCCTGCTCAAGAGTAATATTACTTTGACGGACTCGCTCAGTCAATCCAGATTTCTTATGCGTTTTACGGCACCATTTATTCATGTTTTTTAATACTTCGTCAGATTGATGGATAGCTATAGCTGGACCTTCAGCAATCACATTTAATTCAGGATCAGTAATGATTGATGCTATTTCAATAATAGTGTCAATCTCTGGTTCAAGCCCAGTCATTTCGAGATCGATCCAAACCAGATTTTTTTCATTTTTCATCATTAACCTTTAGCTCTTGATACATATTCACCAGTACGAGTATCAACTTTTATAACTTCACCAATTTGAACAAACAGAGGTACTCGAACAACTGCCCCAGTTTCAAGTGTTGCAGGTTTTCCACCTGTGCCAGCTGTATCTCCTTTTAATCCTGGATCAGTTTCAGTGATAGTTAATTCAACAAAATTCGGTGGTGTGACTGTAATTGGATCACCATTAAAAAGCGTTATTGTAAACATATTATTTTCTTTTAACCAATTAACCGCATCAGCTGTCGCCGCTTCGCCTGCCGCAACTTGTTCAAATGAGTTTGGATCCATAAAGTGGTAAAATTCCCCATCTGTATATAAATATTGACCCTCAACCTCCATAACATCGGCAGCCTCAATGCTTTCACCAGATTTAAAGGTCTTCTCAATTACCCTTCCATTTTTCAAATTACGAAGCTTAACACGATTAAAAGCCTGCCCTTTTCCTGGTTTAACAATTTGATTATCAAGAATATTCATTGGCTCACCATCCAATAAAACCTTTAAACCATTTTTAAATTCACTTGTACTGTATGACGCCATACCAAACCTCTATTATTTAACTAATTAAAAAATTTTGTCATATGATACTACAACTTGATCAACATGTTTAAGCTATGTATAAAAAAACAAATATTGATCTATATAGCTAAATTGATAAAATGTAACCCTGTCAGCAACTCAATTTCTTTGATTTAATATGAAAAAAATGCTTAAAGGGTATTTCACCCACTCTACCATAATTGGTTTATGGATTCTTTTCTTCACTTGTCTAGCTATCTGCATTGAAACTGGTTTATTGCAAAATCATTATATCTGGCTGGTATTACCCGTCATTATTGCCCCATTTTATGAATGGTACACACATAAATTTATCTTACATGCCCAACTCCCTAAAAAAAATGGCTTGCTCCGTAAAATGATGATTAGATTACATCATGGACACCATCGCCATCCTCAAAATTACGAACTCCTTTTTGCACCAATTTGGGCAGTGATTATCCATTTAATACAAACATATATTCTATTTGTCATCATAACTTGGAGCTTCACTATTGCCCTGGTTCCATTTACATCAGGTGTACTTTATTACTTGTGGTATGAATGGGTTCATCTAGGTCACCATACACCCGAATATCAATTTTTAACACCTATCGGAAGACGGTTAAAACGAGCTCACATGTGGCATCATTACTATAATGAAAATTACTATTGGGGAATCACAAATTATTTAGGTGATAAATGTTTGGGTACATTCAAGGACAAGTCAAAATTAGAAAAAAGCAAAACAACTAAGCACATTGCTGGATACCAGTAAACTATTTCTACTCATCCCAACTATAAATATGCAGTTGAGACCTATGAATCTATGCTTATTCACAATTACCCTAGAAGCTTTAACTCTAATCGCTGTCACAAATAAGCAGTATACGCACCAATTTTTTAAAAATATATAATAGGTCTACATTTTAAGTTGAGCTGCAATGAGATACAAAGATAACACATGAGACAACGACCCATTGTTTTTTAATATTAAAAATATTTATGAGATAATATAAGAAAGCATGATATTAATAATTGGTGCCGCGGGCGGGATGCCTGATTGATTAATATATTGTTTATTATCAACAGTTTATATTTTATTAATTTAATATTGGGACACCTCAGGGGACTCTTAAAACCATATAAAACAATGCTCATATTATTTTGATGTTCTTTTTTTCGGTACCCTCAAAATGCGAGCATCAAAATAATATTCACTGAAATTTTACAAAAATGTTTATTAAAACTCTTCGGATTCGCATTTAATTAATGCTGCTTGAACTTGCTGATATAACTCAGGAAGATAATTTTCAATCGTATTCCAAACAATCTCATAATCAACTTTAAAATATCCATGTGCAATGGCATTTCTCATTTGATATGCAGAAGCAAAAGGAATGTGTGAATTTTTATGACAAAACTCAGGATAATGTTTTTCTATATTTCGACTTGCCTCACCGACAATCTCAATATTTCTAATTACAGCATCTTGTATTAATTCATTTTCCAAAAAGGCTATTTCGGTTAAATCTTCAATATACCTATCAATTTTCAAGATGGCTTCTAATATATGCTTAAGATAATTAATAAGCCGTTGCTTATCCTTGCTCATAGAGGTTTAGCCTCGGATATGACTTTTAGCCTAATATTTTCAGGTAAAGATTTAGGTGTAATGATATCTACAGGTACATTCAAAAGGGATAACAATTGATGCCTAATTTCACCAATATTCATTAGAGTCGTTTTAGATGTTGGGTCAACCAATATATCTAAGTCACTATCTTCTGTGTCAGTACCATTTGCAACAGAGCCAAAAATACGCGGATTCAATGTTTCATTTGAAACAATAATCTTAAATACTTTGGCTCGGTGTTGTTTTAAAGCTTCTGATGGTTTCATAGCAAGGCTTCTAAATATTAAAGATATCCCTATATTATACACTATATTTGATAGCCTTAAATATTTTATTCAGGCAATAGTTTTTGGAAATATGAAGATACTAATTAAGATAAATATAGTATTTGTACACAATTATGAGGTACGGTTTCAGTAACACCACTAAAATCAAAGTACTTTATAATGCTTATAACAAATAAAATAATACAAAAACCAAATATTAATATTATTAGTCTAATCAATGTATCGTGAGCCAAATTCATTTGATCAGTCTTTTCATTAATAATACTATGGTTTGTTTCAACACATTCAATAATGAATAATATAGCATCGGCTTCCGTTTTATTTATCTTATTTTTGTAACTTAACGTGCAATACCCTCTTGCTTTCAGAGCGCCGAGTGAGTGCCAAATTATTTTAATAATATATAATGTAGATAATATAGTCATTATGGTCAAAACAATATCATAGAAACTAACTATATTTTTATTAAGAATTGCCCCTAATGGGATAAGAGATATGGTAAATAAAATACTAAATAAGCTTATATATTGACTGGATTTAGATTCAATTGTTTTAATTCTATCTCTTTGAAGGTCATATAATTTCAAGCAATAGTTTAAATCATCATTTCTAACAGAGATTTCTGTTAAGTCATCTGGTTCAGGAGTGCTTTGATTTACATGTTCACTTATAAGGATTGGCCAAAACAAATTCAAATAATTTTTGAGTTTACTCAATTTATCACCTATTTCAAGTTAATAAGTACTTAGTTATTTTTTGACTAATTGGATAGCCTACAAACTGTTCTATCCAGGCCCATTGACCATTTGGGTTTATCTCTAAAAAGTAATATTCATTCTCTGTAGACAATATTAAATCTATTGCTGAAAAATTGAGATGATATTCTTGCATTAGTGAATGAATTTTTTTCTTTATATCATTAGGTAGTTCTATTTTACTATGCGGTAGTAAATCTTTTGCTGCACGCCAATCTAATTTGGATTCGTTATTGTTTTGAGAATCAATTGCGCAGGCAAAAATATCTTGGTCAATGGTTGTTACCCGAATATCATGTGCCTTAATAATTTCATTTTGGAAATATACAGGCATTGGTTTTATCCTATCAATATTTGATAAAAACATTTTATCAACTTTAGATGTATATAAAATACTTGATGTTTCAGAACCTTCTCCAATGAAGCCACATTTCAATGGTTTAAAAATTATATTATTACTGATATCTATATACTGTTTAACACTCTGAACATAATTGGTGATTATTGAATTAGGAGTTTTGAATCCAAGAGTACTGGCTATAGCTTGTTGTTTAACTTTATTTTCTGCGTTACGGATATTTATAGGATGATTAAGCCATTTTTTGTCTTTAAGCAAATAATAGATTCCATCAAATAGCACCATATACTCATTATTAAAAAATACTTTTTCGTTATAGGATGTCTCCACAGGAGGAGCAGGGACTTGAGGTCTTCTGTAATAAACTGAATCGAAATTTAACAAATCTATATGAGTATCAAAAGTTTTATCATACAAGTTAGCAATGTTATTGGTCGGATCTATGGTAATAAAGAGTGAATGGCCTATCTCCTCAGTATTCATTCGATAAAATTCGGCTTTGTAATAATTTAATTGACTAACAATGAAATCTACAGTTACATCTTCTTTATTAGTAATAATTAAGACCTTATTCATCCTGTTCTTTTCTAGTCTCGGTTTTTGTCAAAAGATATCCTGTTAAATGCTCATCATCTGTTTCTCTAATAGTATCAGTTTTTGTAAGAGTTTTAGATAAATAATTAAAGGTACGCTCATCATCTTCTTCACGTTTTGTTAAAGTTTTAGTTAAAGATAGTAAATTCTTCTGATTGCGCGACAATGGACTAGATTTTTCAAATAGTTCAATAAATGGAATATCATCAACATAGTTAATACCTGTCTCTTATACACATCTCCGAGCCCACGAGACAGGCAGAAATCTC
>CAJXRW010000155.1 GCA_913060525.1 uncultured Gammaproteobacteria bacterium | reverse complement strand
CGAGATTTCTGCCTGTCTCGTGGGCTCGGAGATGTGTATAAGAGACAGGAATAGATCATGAATTAAATCCAGATGGAATGGGTTACTACAAATCAACCCCCATAGATACAAATGAGTTCGCCCTCCCCTTCATAGAATTAGCTGGTTCAGCCATAACAAGTCCAAGTCAAAAAAATATTATACCTGCTAGTTTTTCAATCATCCCAATGCATTGGCGACAAAGAGCACAATTTTATGGTGAAATCAATAAGGAAAACCATCCTGCTATCCCAAAGAATACTAATCCATTTTTTTTTCAAACCACTCCTGTAGATCAGCAACGTGAAAATTTATTTACACCACGAGAAAAATTTTCTATTAACGGTATGTCAAAAAATCAGCCTATCAAAGGACAAATTCCAAATTATGTGGCTCGAATATTTATTAAGACTGGTACAAAATTTATTGAGCACGAAGCAGTATTTGACACTATGGTATTTTTCCCAAATGAAGACATTGGCTTTGCTACATTCAGAGCAAAAATACCAACAAAAACATACGATGCAAAAGAAATAGAAAGCAGTATATTTGCTTTGGATCACGCAGATATAGTATTGCAAAAAGAAATAGGGGAATATGAAAATATTTTAGATGTTAATGATGAAAACCTTCTTTCAGATATTGAGAAAACATTACTCCCCAGTTACTTTAAAACATAATAAAATTATTCGTGATGTTCAAAATGGATATCTTTTTCAGGCTTATCCTTAATCATAATGGCCGCTAGAGTGGCAATAATAAATAAGATTGGTATTACGCATAATGCAATTTTAAAGTTTTCTGACGTATAACTATCACCAGATTTCATTCCATCCATTACAAAACCAATAATTAATTGTGTTAGTGCCGCCCCACCTATTGCAAACATATTTAAAAAGGCAACAGCTGTACCTATGTAATCAGCATGAATTTGCTTTTTAACCACGTCAAAATTTAATACATGTGAAGCTTGTGCAGCCCCAATTAAATAACCCAAAATATATAAACACCACACTGGAACAGGCGTATATAACATTAAAATTGTTGAAATAATACCAAGCACCCCTCCAGTTACCAATAATCCTTTATTCCTGTTGATAGCTGTGGCAACCGCACCCCAAATTGGGCTTGAAGTAGCAATTCCAATAAAAATTAATGATGTCACTGCCAAAGCAGCCACAGCCTCGCTGACACCTCTAACATTCATTAAATACTGCTTCCCCCACAAATCAGCCATTGCAAACGCAACACCTACAGTAGTTGCACAAAAAACGCCATTCAAAAGCACTTGCCCATTCGTTGCCAAGCGTATGAGCTGCTTAACCGTTTGTATAAATGTTGGCTTATTTACACCAGCTGGACCCGCAATATTTGCAGCTCTAACGAAAAATAAACATGAAAGAAATATCCCAAAACCTACAATAGACATAGTAGCAAATACATGATCCCATGACTCCGAGGTTACTAGAATTGATAATGGAGTTCCTGCTAACGCCCCACCCAAATAGCCCAGCAACTGTGTCAAACCAGCAGCTATAGGAAAAATCCTACCTGGGAACCACATGCTTGCCAACTTCATGGCAGAAACAAACGCAAACGAACCACCTGCCCCCATGACCGCACGCGAAAACACAAACAGCCCAAAGCTGTCAGCGTAGGCGAATAATAAAGTCCCAAATGCACATAGAGCAGTCGCTAAAGATAATGAAATACGAATTCCCAATCTATCAGACAACAGACCTGCGGGTACCTGCATGCATACATAAACAATATAAAATGTAGAGCCAATCCACGAAAGTTGAACACCCGTAAATGCAAAACCATCAATAAAAATACCTGACATTGCACTTACAGATGACTTAATTAGCATTTCAAATGTATAAAACAATGTACCTATTGCCCAAATAAACGTACCCAGTGTAGTAATTCTTTGCGCACTCATGTCGAAAATTCCAAGAAGAAGATAATATCTTATAATAATAGGTAACCTCATAAATTATGCTAATAACCTAGCTACTTTTTTAATAACTTGTACTATCTTATTAATCAAATAAGCCTAAAAGTAACTCAAAGTGCAATATAAAAAACCTAATAATTATAATCTTTAGCACCCTATTATGCTCCTGTGCCACTGAGGCTAAATATAAGGCATCACTCGATCCTTGGTAGGGAAAAAAATAAAACCATTTATTAAGGAATACGGATATTCTGATAGAACTATTATTCTTGAAGATGGAAATAAAGCCTATATTTATATTGATCATATAGTTAAACAGAACCCAGCAGCTCAAATGCCAGTAACAAAATCTAGTGTCGATACAAGTGATAACTTTGCATTTGCAGGCACACCTGGAATTATTACGGGAGGGGGAACTCAAACACTACATTGCAAAACTTGGGTTGTAATCGATGAAAATACCACAATCATTGACATTTACTTTAAAGGCAATAACTGTGTACCTTACTAAAAATCTATTAAATTTTGATTTCTTCACCATAATTAGCTTAATTTAATTATATAAATATTCAATCCATATCCTAATGAACACAGTAAATACACTTTTAGTCCTTATCTCATCTGCGATGGTTTTCTTTATGGTATGTGGGCTAGCATTATTTTATGCGGGGCTCGTACCTGCAAGAAATGCAGTTAATACCATGAAAATGAATTTTTTTACACTTGCTGTCATTCCACTGGTATGGGTAACAGTTGGTTATACTTTTGCATTTTCAGGTACTAATGCTTTTTTTGGAGATTTTGAATACCTGTTTTTTAGAAAACTACCAGGACTTATTATCAGCGATACAAAAGTACCAGAATTAGTCGTTGCCATTTTCCAGATGATGTTTGCAGTTATCGCTGCGGCACTTATTTCTGGTGCAGTAGTTGAAAGAATGAAGTTTAATGCTTTTATCATATTCATAATCCTATGGTCTTTGCTCGTATATAGCGTTGTTGTACACTGGGTTTGGTCAGACCATGGCTGGCTTAAACAAATGGGTGTCATTGACTTTGCTGGTGGGTATGCGATTCATATATGCGCTGGATTTTCGGCTTTAGTTTTAGCGGTAATGGTTAAACCAAGAAAATACTTATCTGAAAACAGCCAACACAACATCCCATTTGTCATTCTTGGCGCATGTATTCTTTGGTTTGGTTATTTTAGCTTTAATTCAGGCTCAGCCATGGCGGTTAACAATATTGCCGCCATTGCTTTTATAAATACTGCAATGGGTGCAGCCACTGCCATTATATCCTGGATAGTTTTAGATTTTATAACCAAGAGAAGCATACTCACTGTCAATATTGCTGTCGCTGCAGTTGTTGGTCTTGTTTCAATTACACCTGGAGCTGGATTTATTGATATTGACCATGCATTTTTAACAAGCCTAATCACAACAGCAATTTGCTATTTTACATTCCATTTTTTAAATAAACTAAAAAATAAAGTAGATGACTCGTTAGATGTATTTGTATGCCACGGGCTAAGTGGTTTTGTCGGTGTTATTTTAGTTGGGATATTTGCAACCACTGAAGTCAACCCAGATATTCAAAACGGATTACTTGGAGGAAATTACCATTTATTTTTCCACCAATTATTTGCCGCCGTCATTGTTGCAGCCTATGCAATAGCAGTTAGTTTTATTATTGTAAAACTACTTTGTTTGTTCATGCAAATTAGAGTTTCAGAAGAAGAAGAGCTTGCAGGGCTTGATACACATCATGGTGAGGTTGCCTATGAGCATGTTGTTAAAAATACAACGACAACAAGCTATCACATGAGCATGATGCAACGTAAGAAAGAAAATGCAGAAAAACTTAGAGTACTAAGAAGAAAAAGGTAAGAATTTTATTTTTTTCGATCATCCAAAATAGCCAATACATCAGAAATTTTCATGTTTTTTTCTTCTAATAAAACCAAGGTATGAAAAAGCATATCAGCAAGCTCATTCCTTAATTCTTCATCATTATTTGAAATAGATGCAATAACTGATTCTACTGCCTCTTCACCAACCTTTTGAGTAATTCGATTAACGCCTTCCTTGAACAAACTAGTCACATAGCTTCCTTCTGGCATTTCTTTCTTGCGCTGGCTAATGGTTTTTTCAAGATATTGAACGGTATGCCAAGGCGATTCATAATTTTTCTCAAAACAAGTTGTCGTACCTTTGTGACAAGTAGGGCCTTTAGGTTCTACAAGCACCAACAAAGCATCCTGATCACAATCATAAGACAACTCTTTTAGAATAAGAAAATGATTACTCGTTTCACCTTTAACCCATAACCGATTTTTTGTTCGAGAAAAAAAAGTGACCTTTTTAGTTTTTAACGTTTCTGATAATGCTTCTTGGTTCATATATCCGAGCATTAAGACTTGACCAGAATAATAATCCTGAATAATTGCAGGGACCAGGTTATCAACTTTTTTCCAATTAATATCATTCATTATGTCGTTACGCATTATCTCTTCCAATTATTTATGTTCTTACCGAAACACCCTCTTGCTTTAAATACGACTTTAAATTAGAAATCGAAATATATTTTGAGTGAAATACACTTGCAGCTAATGCACCATCCACATGAGCTTGCTCAAACACTTCTTTGAAATGATTCATTTCACCCGCACCACCAGATGCAATAATTGGAATGGTCGTTGCATTTCTGATTGCGAGTAAATGCTCAATATCATAGCCATTTTTAACGCCGTCTTGATTCATGCAATTCATGACAACTTCGCCAGCACCACGCTCCTGAACTTCTTTTACCCACGCTATGGGATCACGAGTCGTTTTAATACTTTTCTTTTGATCACCTGTGTATTGGCAAACAACAAATCTCCCATCCAGCATTAAGCTATCAACCCCAATCACTACGCATTGCTGCCCAAATATCTTCACCATCTCATTAATTAGATTCGGGTTTTCAAGTGCAGGACTATTAATCGAAATTTTATCCGCACCAGCACGTAAAATATTTTCTGCGTCATCTATAGAACGAATACCACCAGCCACACAAAAAGGAATACTAATATGCTTAGCGATATCTTTGACCCACTGCTTCGATATACTTCGTTTATCGCTACTTGCAGTGATGTCATAAAAGACCAGTTCATCAGCACCTGAGTCACTGTAATACTTTGCAAGCTCAACAATATCACCAACAATTTTATGATTTTTAAACCGTATGCCTTTGACAACTTTGCCATCTTTTACATCAAGACATGGAATAATTCTTTTTGCTAACATGCAAATATCCTAAATGCTCAATGCATCATTTAAGCTAAATTTATTCTCATAAAGCGCTTTTCCAATTATCACACCAGACAATGAATTATTTTTAAGCACTCTTAAATCTTCGAGAGAACTAACACCGCCTGATGCTTGAAATTGGATTTTTGGGTAGTGTTTTACACAAGCTTGATACAACTCAGTATTTGGCCCAGTTAGCATTCCATCGCGGCTGATATCGGTACATAACACATGTTTTAATCCTACTTGTTTATACTCATCCACCAAGTCATTTAAACAGGTTGTGCTTTCTTTTTGCCAACCATGTGTTGCAACCATTGGCTTGCCATCTTCACTTATGTTCACATCTAACGCCAGGATAATTCTATCATTACCAAATTCTTTGATAATCGCTTTCGTTTGCTCAATATCAGCCACAGACAAACTACCAATCACCACTCTATTAACACCGTGATCAAATAATTTTTCGACCGTATCTCTGTCCTTTACCCCACCACCTACTTGTATATTTAATCTTGTGGCAATGCGAATGGCTTTTATGATGTCTAATTCTGTCTCTTATACACATCTCCGAGCCCACGAGACAGGCAGAAATCTCG
>CAJXRW010000154.1 GCA_913060525.1 uncultured Gammaproteobacteria bacterium | reverse complement strand
CTACACAGAGTAGATCGTCGGCAGCGTCAGATGTGTATAAGAGACAGATACCAAACCAGACCTGTTTCTGTATCTTGTAAGCAAGCGGTGCCTTTGTAGGCAATAAAGCGTCCTTCAGGTACAGGTGGTGCTTCTGTATTAACAGTTAATTCAATTGGTGAGTTACTGACATTAGTGCCCGTTGATGAAAACGTGTAGGTTTCCTCCGCCTCTGCCTCTTCTGATAAAGCTAAATTAAAGGCACAAACTGCCTCAGCTGCTAACTCGTCGATATCGCCACAATAAGCTGTTTCAATTTCTGGATCAGTGACAGTAAACTTATCTGCATCATCACCTGTATTAATTTCTAAATTTGTAATGGTTGCGCTGCCTGTGTTTTCTAACGTATAGGTTTCTGCTGCCGCACCAGTGGTTAAGGTAATTTCGCTAATTTCCTCACTGTCATTATCTTTATAAACAAAGGTTCCCTCCTCCTGTGCTTCTACCGTAAACGATAAAACTGTGTCATCAACTGGAACACTCGTGGATGATTTAGTAATAGCAAAATCATATTCTCCTGGCTCTATCTCTTCAGGCATGGTTGCTGTAACGGTACAAGTACTATCTTCTGGCGCTGTTAATATACAAGGATTGTTGCCATAGGTAATGCCACTGGTTTCAGACGAAACGGTATAGCTTTGTTCACCTGTTACATTTTCCCAATCCGCAGGTGGCGTAAATAAAACCTTTAATATTCCAGCGGGTGATACCGTTGTCGTTGCTTCATCTTCACTGTTATATAAGCCTACGGTGACAATGGCATTTTGAACGACATTAACATCGCTGCTACTGGTTGAAGTGGTAATACCATCACCACTAAAGGATATCTCATGTAAACAGTTTCCAGCTGGAGCAATAATATTAAATGGCTTAGCATCGCCATCAACCGTAACGGATAATGAACTTGGGTCAAACGTTAATTTTGGGCTGCAACTCGAACTGTCTGATAAGGTAACAATTCTAGTATCCGTTGAATCAACCGAGGTTAATGTTGGCACTGACGTCACTAATGCCACCGTACCCTGTGCTTCTTCACTTGATTGCATTACTGATGGTACATTAGAATCTACCGCAACCGTAGAAGGCGAACTGCTGCTACCGCCATCGCTGCTACAGCCAGCTAATGCCAGTGATCCACCAAAAAGTAACGTACTTAAATAAACGGATAACGGGCTTTTTATAAAAATTTTATTGTTTGTGTTCTGTTGTGCGAACATGTTCCTGCCTTGGTTACATTTACCATAAATGATTTGCTTTTAATTAGTTTGAATTTAGCTGGTGATGATTATTTGTGCCAATATATTCCTGAAAATAATTTACAAAGCTGAACATCACTTGGAATGCGCACAATATAACTTTTACTTCATCCATTAAATCGTGCTGGATTGCTTCATCTTAAAGGATTCGCAATGATTTTAACCTCCGTCACTGCGAGTCATAACGCGGCAATCCAGAAATTGCAAAAGTTATTACAGACAGTTACCTTGATCCTCTAAGTTATTTGTTTTTATTTCAGCTACAATAACCAGATAAACAAAACCATCACCTTATAGCTGTGGAATTTAATACCATCGAAAAAATACAACAACAGCTTAATCAAATTAGATGTTGTGATAGAAAAAAAATCATCGCCCACTTAATTGATCTAAAAAAAGCGCATGAGCAATCTGAGCCAATTTATGAAAAAATAAATGCCTTGCTTGAGTTGTCACACCAAAAGGTAACAGATAAAAAAATACAATTACCGCCTATTGAATATCCTGATTTACCTGTTAGCGATAAATTACCTGAACTCAAAGAAGCAATTATGAATAACCAAGTCATTATTGTTGCAGGTGAAACAGGATCAGGCAAATCTACCCAGCTCCCAAAAATCTGTTTAGATATTGGTTTAGGTGCGCGAGGCTTTATTGGTCACACCCAACCGCGACGTTTGGCAGCACGCTCTGTTGCGAACCGCTTAGCGGAAGAATTAAAGACAACGGTTGGTGAAAAAGTGGGGTTTAAAATTCGCTTTTCAGATCACACTAATGACAACACCTTTATTAAACTGATGACAGATGGAATTTTGTTGGCAGAAATCCAAAAAGATAAATTTCTGTCGCAGTATGAAGCCATTATTATCGATGAAGCCCATGAGCGCAGTTTAAATATTGATTTTCTGCTGGGATACTTAAAACAACTTTTACCCAAGCGCCCAGATTTAAAAGTTATTATTACCTCAGCCACCATTGACCATACTCGCTTTTCAAAACATTTTAACCATGCACCCATTATTGAAGTTTCAGGACGCACTTACCCTGTTGAACAGCGTTATGAATGTTATGAGGAATATGATGAGAATATCTCTCAACCTGAAAAAATCCTCACCGCAGTTGAAGAATTGATGACTGAAGGGCAAGGAGATATTTTAGTTTTCTTGGCAACAGAAAGGGAAATATTTGAAACCCTAGACAGCTTAAATAAAGCTAATCTCAAACATACCGAAGTGTTACCTTTATTCTCAAGATTAAGCCAGTCTGATCAAAATAAAATATTCAATACCCAAAGTTTTAGAAAAGTGATTTTATCCACCAATGTTGCTGAAACTTCGTTAACCGTACCTGGGATTAAATATGTCATTGATACCGGTTTCGTGCGTATCAGTCGCTATAACTACCGTACCAAAGTTCAACGTTTACCCATTGAACCCATTTCACAAGCCAGTGCCAACCAACGTGCAGGCCGCTGTGGTCGAACCTCACCTGGTATCTGTATCCGTCTCTATGCAAAAGATGATTTTGATGGTCGCCCCGCGTTTACTGATCCAGAGATTTTGCGCACTTCGCTCGCTGCTGTTATTTTACAGATGGAATTATTGAATATTGGTCATATTCAGGATTTTCCATTTATTGAACCACCTGAACATAAATTTATTGAGGATGGTTACAAACAATTATATGAATTAGGCGCGATATCAGAACAACGAACGGTTACCCCTATCGGCAAACACATTGCCCAATTTCAGGTTGACCCCAAATTTGCCAGAATGATTATTGAAGCACAAAAATGGCACTGTGTAGACGAACTATTAATTATTACCAGTTTCTTAAGCGTGCAAGATCCACGTGAACGTCCAACCCAATTCCAACAAAAATCTGACCAAGCCCATCAAGAACACAAAGATAAAACTTCTGATTTCCTAAGTATTTTAAACCTATGGCGACTGTATCAAGAAAAAGTAACCGCACTCACGAATAATCAGTTTAGAAAATTTTGTCGGGATAAATTCCTGGCTTATATGCGCTTACGTGAATGGAATGACATCTATCAACAATTAAAAACGTCTGCCAAGCTAACACAAAATAATACGCCCTCTGAACCCGCCAGTTACGATCAAATTCATCAATCCATTTTGCCTGGATTATTAAATAATATCGGTTTTAATTATGATGCCAAAGAATATATGGGTGCCAGAGGTTTAAAGTTCTTCATTTTCCCTGGTTCATCTCAATTTAAGCCCACCCCTAAATGGATTATGGCATCTGAATTAGTCGAAACGACCAAACTCTACGCCCGCAATGTCGCCCGTATTCAACCAGAATGGGTAGAAAAATGTGCAGCACATTTAATTAAAAGAACCTATTTTGAGCCACACTGGTCTAAAAAACATCGTAATGTGATGGCTTTTGAAAAAGTGACGTTATACGGGTTAGAAATTGTAGCTAAACGTCTAATATCTTATAGCCAAATCGATCCAAAACTAAGTCGAGAGTTATTCATTCGAGGTGCGCTCGTTAATGGCGATATTAATACCCAAGTTAAATTTTTCCACGCAAATCTTGCGTTACTTGATGAAGTCGACGACCTCGAAAATAAAGCACGATCACGAGATATTTTAGTCGATGATGAAACCCTGTTTAATTATTACGATCAAGTCATTGATCATGCAGTTGTTAATCAAGTTACTTTTGAGCAATGGGTTAAAAAATTGGATAAAGAACAATTGGATAAGTTGTTTTTTGAAAAATCAGATTTAATGCGCCATGATGCAGCCAACATCACTGAAAATTTATTTCCACCCTCTTTTCAGCACGATCACTTACAATTACCACTTGATTATCATTTTGAACCAGGTACGCAAAAAGATGGCATTACCATCACCATTCCACAAATCGTATTACATCAAATAAAACCGATGACCTTAGAATGGCTGGTTCCAGGCATGTTAAAAGAAAAAATCATCGCTCTTATCCGTGCTTTACCCAAGAACATTCGCAAATATTGTGTGCCTGTTCCCCAGTATGCTGATGCCATTATGGAAAGCATTCAGTATGACCCTAATCAGAACTTAAAAAGTTTATTGGTTAAGGAACTTATACGTATTACGGGAATTGTATTTGATGAAACCGTCTGGAATGACTGTGAGCTGGAAGCCCATTTGGTGATGAACATTAAAATCATTGATCCTGCTGGAAAAATACTTAAAACAGGTCGAAATTTATTCGCATTACAACAACAGATTAAACCACAGAAAAACCTATTAGCTCATCAAAAAACGCAATCTAAAATTTATATTGATTGGGATTTCCCAGACTTAAAGCGTGAAGAAATCATTAACCAATACGGCATTCAAGTGACTGTTTATCCGTGCTTAAAAACAGTAGAGAATGGTGTTGAACTAAGTCAAGAAAACACGCTTACCAAAGCTGAACATGAACATCAAAAAGCGATTCTGACATTACTTGCACGCCGCTTTTCTGCTTCATTTAAAAATCTACGCAAACAAGTGAACCAGTTTGACAAAATTTCGATGCTTGCCTCAACGCTATATACGAAATCAAGCTGGGAGCAAGATTTCATTCAAGCGGTATTAATAAAATCTTTCCCATTACCGCAAACCCGAATAGTACAGAAAGATGTTTTTGAAAAATTGATTGAAGATCATGCATCAAATCTCAGTAATCATATTCAGGAAATTTCTAAAACCTTATTTAATATTTTTACGGGTTTTTATCAGCTTAAAAAAAACCTAAAAAGAAAATCTATTCCTTTGGATTTATTAAATGTATATCAATCAATTGGCGATAACCTTGAAACCATCATATACGAAGGATTTTTAGCGCAAACCCCTATACACTGGCTGGAAAGAATTCCCTATTATATTCAAGCGAGTGAAGCACGTTTATTAAAAGCGCCACGTAAAACATTAGAAGACCGAAAGTATAGGTTAGAAATTGAAAACCTAAATTCAAAACTCTCAGCCAAAATGACCAGTCAACAGCTCATAAAAGAACATCAAGATGTACAAGAAATTAGCTGGTTAATGCAAGAGTTATGGATTTCGTGGTATACACAAGAAATTAAAACTATTCAGCCTGTTTCCGTAAAAAGAATTGAAAAACTGATCAGCAGTTTATAAAAATATTTTTTTTAACTATAACTAAATCTATCTATAGCTACATGTCGTCTTTATGAAAAAAATATTTTGTGTCCTTTTAACAAGCATCTCCTGTACGCCAGTAGTGGCAAGTATGGAGGCACAACCAGCCTCAGCGGAGTATGCTAGCAATCGCACTTCAAATGAAACACCCATGCCTGCTCGCCCTGCCTCAGACCAGTACCATAGTAATTCGAATTCAGCAAGTGAAAAGCCCATGGCAGCAAGACCCTTAAATGATGAGCCTTATGTTAAGGATATGCCAAAAGCACCACCAACGGGGATAGATAGAGTCAACAACTCAGTTTATTTAGCGGCACAAATGACGTGGTTTGATTACACCGAATATGGCGATAATAATGAATGGTTAGATGACCAGTCAGGCTATTTATGGGGCGCACGCTTAGGTACTGTCTCTTATACACATCTCCGAGCCCACGAGA
>CAJXRW010000153.1 GCA_913060525.1 uncultured Gammaproteobacteria bacterium | reverse complement strand
CTACACAGAGTAGATCGTCGGCAGCGTCAGATGTGTATAAGAGACAGGTAATGAATATGATCATATTAAAGTGCTTTATAATTTTGGATCATCAACATTCATGCAAGAACTAACTTTTAATAAGAAAGAAATATTAACGGGTATTAAACAACTTGGTTATGGCACACCAACAACGCCAGACATTGATATTTGCTCAAATTTATAACTTAGCCACCATGTTAGTGCTACTGGCATGTGGCCACAGATTTGCAGTAAAGTTATGCCAAATAATATCTTGTTCTTTATGATCAAATAGTACAATGGGTAGATGTTCTTTAAGGAAAAATGAAAGAGCAATAATACTTAAATAAATCAACACATATAATTTTAAATTATCTTTTGTGCCTAATTTTAATGCTGTGCCAAAAGAACGCTTTAACCTTACACCAGATAGATCAACGCTATATATTTCATCTAAACTTAAATGAATAATAAAGCCAAATAATATAAATAAACCCATAGCCCAAGAAACCAGTAATGTTTTGTCTAATAAAATACATATTAAAGTTGTAGATAGCCCAAGAAGCACCCCCATGGGGATGGAATGAAAAATACCTCGATGAACGGTAAATTTTTCAAAAATAAACCGAATGGGTACGACAATAATAAAAAAAGAAAATATGGCGCAAGGCAGGGCTAATATTAACCCAAACTTTGGTAAAAAATTGAAGAGCAGAATAACTGAGATGCATGCTGCAACCAGTCTAAAAATAAGTTGAATAGAGGTACTATTATCTGAATCTATATCAGGTAATATTCCACCTAAAGTGCCAGACAGTGCGAGTAATATTGACTGTTCTTCTGTAATACAACCACTCGTATAAACCAATAAACTACCGCCAATACTCATACAGGCTGCTGTGCCTATATGCATGTTAAAATTTGCCATTATGATTTTAAAATATTATAACATATTGTAATATATAGATTATTTTTAGCTTACCGCCTACAGTTACTAAAATATTTTTTTTGAATCTAAAATTATTGTCTTACATTTTATTTAATTGATATTTGAGCTTGCCTTCCATCTAGTCGAGAACAATCCATAACCGCATCAAGAGAGCCATTGGTAATTGCTGGATTTGATTTTTGCAAACATGATTGGCTGCATCCAAAAACTTAATTGTCATTGCCTATTCTTAGGCGTTAATAGGTTAGTATTTAGTGTGATTTAGCCAATGATAATATCAAATTGAGTTTATCAACAACCCCCTTTTGGCTTACGTCTACCTTGGAATAATGAAGCACAAGCGAATAAACTTAATATAAGATATCCAATTGGTTGTGAAAACGAAGCTATTTTAACCACAACATCAGAGGACGAAATAAACATTAATACAGGCTCTAATGCAAATGCAACGGCTGAAATAAATAAAAATACCGTTTGAGCCGTTACACGCCTTACTATTGTCACAAGAGATACAAGAAAAAATATCCCAATTGTTATCATTTCAGAATGACTCATCGCAAATTGAATCTGTTGCATTATTTTATCCTCAAAGCATTTCTACATGTAGTATAGGTAATGCAATTTATAATGTTCAAATAACAAGCGAATTAATAGCAACAATTATGAAGGTAATTGATCAAACTTAGGTATTTTACCTAAGTCAGCTTCCCAATTAGCATTTTCTGAAACAAAAATATGCGCATCAGGTTTAATGGGTACATCACAATCCAAACTACCTGCAGGCACCACGACTAACCGTCCCCTCATCTGCACACTTGGTACAGCAGAACCACAGACTGAACAAAATGATTTAGTATGTCTTGTGTTAGGCAAAACAAATGTCGTAACTTTATCCTCTCCAGATATCCACTTCAAATTAGTATTTGTCGAAAATAGATTGGCACCATGAGCTGATCCCGTACCCTTTTTACATCGGCTGCAATGACAAAGATAAAAATTGTTAAAATCTCCATCCACTTCATAATTCACTTCACCACAAAGACAAGAACCTTTTTTCGTATTGGACATAGATTTACTCCTTAAAATATTCACCACACAAATAAATATACTAAATTTTTTGCTCGCTATTATTCAGTGCCTAAATTCACAATATTTCTACTTGAAACTTTTGCTTTATACATAGCATTGTCCGTTTGATCAAAGGAGACATGCAAAAACATTATTTGAGATTTATATATTATTATGTCATATACATAAAAAAACAACTGACAACCTAGACTTGCCTCAAAGCAATATATTTATATTGAAACCATCATTAAATAAACTAATTAGTCGTCCCTGAAAAACTCCTACAGGGTATATTCTATCGGCATTTTAATAACGTAGCGTGGGGAAATATATCAGTCAAATAGGCAATTTACTTTAAATCAATTGCCTTAATAGATTAAATACCCAAAAGTACCGCAAAGTATGACAATAATCCAAGGTGGAAATTTAAAGTATTGCAGCAAACAAAATGAAACTAATGCCAAAGAAAAATCCTTTGCATTGTAAATAGCACTAATCCAAATGGGATTATAAAATGCAGCGAGTAATAGTCCAACCACTGAAGCATTAACACCAAACAATGCGGCTTGAACATTTTTGTTTTCTCGACATGTTTTCCAAAATGGCAAAACACCCATTAATAACAGGAACGAAGGCAAAAAAATTGCAAATAGACAGACAACGCTGCCTAGCCAAGGTGAAGATTGGTTTTCAATAATTGCGCCCAAATACGATGAGAAAGCAAACAATGGCCCAGGAATAGCTTGTGCTGCGCCATAACCAGATAAGAAATCCGTTTTACTGATGAACTCTGGAACTAGCTTCATATCCAGTAATGGTAAAACAACATGTCCCCCGCCAAATACTAATGAGCCAGTTTGATAAAAGATATTGAATAATTTGACGAATTCGTTACTGGTTACTGAGGATACTAAAATCAAAAAAATTAAAAGAAAACTAAATATCGTTAGCCAAAATATCCCTGATGTTCTAGAAATTGAAATGGGTAACGATGTATCAGCATTTTTATCTTTAACATTTTTTTTAAAAACCAAACAGCCAAAAACGCCAGCAGAAATAATAATAACAATCTGTAACCACGAATAGGGAAAAAGTAATAGACAGCAACAACTAATTAGCATAACAGCAATAGATTGTTTATTGATACAAATTTTGCTCGCCATGCTATAAATTGCTTGTGCCACAATCGCAACAGCAACAATTTTCAAGCCATGGATAACGCCTGGTGAAATAATGTTATGGTAATCTGTAATGCTTAGAGCAAATAACGTTAATATAATTGCAGAAGGAAGTGTGAATCCAATCCACGCTACCAGCGAACCAATATATCCTGCCCTAAAGTATCCAATTGCTAAACCAACTTGGCTACTTGCTGGGCCAGGTAAAAATTGGCAGAGGGCGACTAGATCAGTATAAGCTTGGTCTGTTATCCACTTACGTTTGCTTACAAACTCATTATGAAAATAGCCCAAGTGTGCAATTGGACCACCAAATGAAGTAAGCCCTAATTTCAAAAAAATTAAGAACAATTGAAATATATTTGGTATTTTATATTTCATCGAAACACCTATTGCTCATTCAAGACTATTGAATTAACTACAACACGAGTTGTTATTAGTTTTTGCGGTTGGTGAACAACATGCTTTGCTATTTGTTTCAGCTTCCCCAAACATTTGAACATCTTCCATGGTATGGTACGCTTCCCAGGCGATACCATTTGGGTCTTCAACCCAGGACTTTTCAGAGCGAGCGTAACAACAGGCGGTATCTCCGTCACTATGGGTACTAATATTAGCAGAGGATAACTGCTTCCGAATAACATCTAACTGATCTTGGTCATCCACTTGAATACCAAGGTGATCTAAACCAACTTTGCCATTACGGGTTGAAATGGCAAAATTAATATAAGGATCTTCTAACATCCATTTTGCATAATCGGTTTTTATTTTTGCTGGTCCAGAATTAAATAAGCTTGTATAAAAGCGGATGCTCTCTTCAAGATTATGTACACCAACGTGTAAATGTAATCGTTTCATAATGGCTTCCTATTTTTGTTGATTTAATAACATGGTTCTAAATGCCAGTATTTTGGCCTTAATTTCATCTCTTGCTTTTCTAAAGCCTTGTAATGAATTTTTTTCTAAATGCGCAGGATCAGCGATTGGCCAATGCAATTTGGTGATTTTAGTACTCACGTGCGGACAATATTCTTCGGCACATAACGTAATAATATAATCAATGTCATTTAGATTAATTGTATCGATACTTTTAGAGTATTGATCTTGGATGTCGATATTTAGCTCTTTTAAAGCTTCAATTGCATCTGGATGAACATGGCTAGGCTCAGACCCAGCACTTTGAACGGTTGCCACATCAGATAATAATACTTTCGCCAAACCTTCTGCCATTTGGCTTCTTGCTGAATTAGCAACACATAAAAATAAAATATTCTTTTTCATATTTGTCTCCCGTAGTATTTACGTTGTAGCCAAAATGCCACATTAACCAAACTAATTAATACAGGTACTTCCACTAAAGGCCCTATCACACCAACAAAGGCCTCAGCAGAATTAATACCAAACACAGATATCGCCACCGCAATGGCTAATTCAAAATTATTAGATGCAGCCGTAAAGCTTAATGATACTGACTGTTCATAAGTGGCATGCAATTTATAAGACATAAAAAATGAAATAAAAAACATTAACAGAAAATATATTAGCAATGGGATAGCAACCATGATGACTTGAAAAGGTAAGCTAATAATCTGATCACCTTTCATTGCAAACATTGCAAAAATGGTAAACAGCAATGCAATTAATGTTAACGGTGAAATTTTAGGACTGAATGTATTAACGTACCATTGTTCACCTTTCATTGGGATTAAAATCATGCGTGTTAAAATACCCGCCAGAAATGGAATACCTAAGTAAATACCAACACTTTTAGCAATATCAAGCATTGATATATTAACGACCGTGGAATCGAAACCAAGCAGCCTAGGTATAATGGTAATAAAAATGTAAGCATAGGCAGCATAAAAAATAATTTGAAACACTGAGTTAAACGCAACCAACCCAGCGCAATACTCTCTTGAACCTTTCGCTAAATCGTTCCAGACGATTACCATGGCGATACATCTAGCTAGGCCAATTAAGATCAGACCAATCATAAAATCAGGTTGATCATGGAAAAAGATGACTGCCAAAATAAACATTAATACTGGGCCAATCAGCCAGTTTTGAATTAATGATAAAAATAAAATACGCGTGTTTTTGAATACCGCAGGCATGGTTTTATATTTTACTTTCGCCAATGGCGGATACATCATGACAATTAAGCCAATACCAATTAGCCAGTTTCCTGATCCAACATCAAATGTACGAATCACATTTTTTATATTGGGGTAGATATAACTGATGAACACACCCCCTATCATCGCCAGAAATATCCATAGTGTGAGATATCTATCTAAAAAACCCAATTTCTTTAAGTTTGTTTCCAATTTTTTCTCCTTAGCAATCTTTACAAATTTCAGAAATAGTAAGCTGACTCATCATTTTTAAGACATCGGCATCTTGTTCAATATCTTTAAATAATTGCGACAAAATTGAATTCTGTAAGGAATCTATCTCGTCAGATAGCCTATAAAACACCCACTTACCTTGTTTAAAAAAACTTAATAACCCTGCCGTGGTCAAACTTTTTAATTGAATAGATAAAGCGCCCTGCGTCAAAGGAATTACTTTTTGAATATCACATACACAAAGCGTTTGCTGCTTTAACAGATATAAAATCAATAAACGATTTTTATCTGCGATGGTTTTTAAAAAAGTCACTGTCTTGTTCATTACAACATATTTATAAATCTAAATACTGTCTCTTATACACATCTGACGCTGCCGA
>CAJXRW010000152.1 GCA_913060525.1 uncultured Gammaproteobacteria bacterium | reverse complement strand
ACGAGATTTCTGCCTGTCTCGTGGGCTCGGAGATGTGTATAAGAGACAGGACATGTAGTGTTTCCTTATCTAGTCGCAACAGCATCTATTTTCTGTTCGAGTTTGCTATCAATATATTCAACTTTCCATCGATAGAATGATGATTTTTGCAGATTAAACCGTTTGCACAATTTCTCAACTGATTCGCTATCACTGTTTTGATAAATCGCATAGACAGATTCACATTTTAATTTAAGCTCATCAGATATGCCTTTTTTACGTCCAGGTTTTTTGCCGCGTTTTCTGGCAGCCTCTAAACCTGCTTTTGTGCGCTCAGAAATTAAGTCGCGCTCTAGTTGTGCAAAAGATGATGTCACATAAAAAAGAAATTACCCATTGGAATATTGGTATTAATTTCTTCACTCAGTGATTTAAAGTGTGCTTTTTTCTCTTTAATTTCTTCAGCAATGGAAACCAGGTCACGCATGGATCTACTTAATCGATCAAACTTATAAATTAATAACGTGTCACCTTCACGGACTTTACCTAGCATTTCGAGTAGGGCGGGGCGGTCTTTTGTTTTCTTACCAGATACTTTTTCCTGAAACAGCACATCATAACCATGTTCTTTTAATGCATCGAGCTGAGAGTCTAGTTTTTGATCTTGCGTTGAAACGCGGGTATATGCAAAAATTTTACTAGCCATTCACCGTCCTTGTTTTCATTGGCAATTGATATTTTACAGGAATAAAAATAAGACAGGTATATGAGACATTGATATTTTGATGCTATTTTGTTCGGTATTTTTGTCAGTAGCTGACTGCACAAAAATTTCAAAAGTCTATTGTACTAGGGTTTGTAAAAATATCTACACTCGAGTAAGAAACTTAAATGTTCTGAAATGTGTATAAAAATAATGTGAGTAAATCACTCACATTTTGGTGTTGGTAAATACTTCTAAAATAACGGTCGATTAATTGGACCGTTATTTAATAGCATATGTGGTTTGAATTAATTGATACGATATGTAGTTGTTATCCGCTAATGCATTGATTGCTATCACACATAATGCAGATGCTAATAGAACTATTGCCGCTTTTTTTGTGAATGTATAAATTATTTTTTTCATGTCTATTCTCCAAATAAATGAATTGGCTAAATAGACATCATCAGCGATATGCATTTATGCTTTTGAGCAAACGAAGAATGTCATTTCGTTGGGTGCTATAATATTCTTTTAAGTAGAAATAATCAATACCCATAAATAATTAATGCTACCTAGAATGTAGGGAAGAGAACAAAGTTTGAACCAGGCGCTAACTTGGGATCAAATAGGTTTAATAACTGCTTTAATAAAAGTTACGTTATATTTAAAGTGGTGTTTAGGTTAACTTTTAAATATAAGTAGATTATGAATCATAAATATATTCTATATACATCTGTGGAAGCAACTATACTTAGTCTTGTGAGTTTTTATGTTGGAAATACATTGAGTTATCTTGTTAATGACGGCAAAGGATATATTGATGGTTTGTGGTGCATGGTGAGTGCGTTGGTTGTATTGCAGTCATTTATTCAAGACTCACTTTCCGCAGCAAAATCCAGAATAATTGGTACGATAATTGGCTCAATCATTGCAGGTGTTGTATGCATCATTTTTGGTTATAGTTATTTGTCGATTGGGCTTTCTATTGCGCTTAGTGTTTATATTTTGAACTTAATGAAATCTGAAGATGGTGTTAGGATAGCGACGACTACGGCGGCAGTGATTGCAGGATACGGATTTATCAAGCCTGAATATTCACCGATATTAAATTCAATAATGAGATCTGTCGATACATTAATTGGCGTATTTTTTAGCATTGTTGTTGTCTACATAAGCTATATGCTTAAAATTAGAAGTCTAGATAAAGCATAGATGAAAAAATTAACGGACAAACATTTTTGTCTTTTCACATTTAAACAACCTGCCCAGCACACCAGCCAGATGCCCACGCCCATTGGAAGTTGTAGCCACCTAGCCAGCCAGTGACATCTAATACTTCACCAATAAAATATAAACCTTTAACTTTAATGGCTTCCATTGTTTTAGAGGATACTTCATCGCAATCAACACCGCCAATTGTTACTTCAGCAGTGCGATAACCTTCTGTACCATTTGGTGTAATTTCCCAGTTTTGTAAGGTTTCAATAATCGTATTGCGCTGTTTTTCATTGATAGTTTTCATTAATTGATTTTGATTGAAATCATCAGAAAATAAATGTGCTAAGCGTTTGGGTAAATATTGGCTAATAAAAGTTTTTAGTTGGGCGTCAGGATGATCATTTTGAAATTGTGAAAACTTTTCATAAAAGTCATTCAGGTTTGGTAATAAATTAATCGTGATAGGTTCGCCATAATGCCAATAGGAAGATATCTGCAAAATAGCAGGGCCGCTTAATCCACGATGCGTAAATAAAATATTTTCTTTAAAATTAGTTTGATTCTGGCTGGTGACAATTGTTTCAGTTGAAATACCTGAAAGCTCACTATATTTTTTCTTATCTCTGTCGGTCAATGTAAACGGAACTAATGCAGCACGAGTTGGGTATACCTTTAGTCTAAATTGTTTTGCAACCTCATAGCCAAATCCTGTTGCGCCAAGTGTTGGAATAGACAGACCCCCTGTTGCAACAACAAACGATTCGCAAAAGTATTCTCCAGAGTTCGTTTTTATATCATAACCATTCTCGGTATTTTGGATTTTTTGGATTGATGTATTCAGCTTGATTTCGGCATTAACCTGTTCACATTCTTTAAGCAGCATAGTAACAATGTCTTTTGATTTATTATCACAAAACAATTGTCCTAACGTTTTTTCATGGTAGGGAATACCATGTTTTTCAACGAGTGCGATAAAATCCCAACATGTATAGCGACTAAGTGCAGATTTACAAAAATGCGGATTATGGGAAATATATTTATCAGGTGAGACATTATAGTTTGTGAAATTACAGCGCCCACCGCCAGACATTAGTATTTTTTTGCCAACTTTATTGGCGTGATCCAATACCAACGTATTTCGACCTCGTTTACCAGATTCAATGGCACACATTAATCCAGCTGCGCTCGCGCCAATAATAATGACATCTGTTTTTGTCATGAATAATTACATTGATTGAGTAGGTGTGTATCTTAAAGCGAATCTTAATATTTATAAAGTTTTAATACAGGATTTGGGTTATGTGTTTGATCATATTATTTATTAATGTCAACTGGTGATGCCTTGATGTATGACCTAAAATTATCTTTGGTGTTAAAAATTGTCTTGATATGAAAATAACCAAGTTTGAAGTATTAGCTTTTTGTACTGTTTTAATGATGTCTTTTGAGCTAGAAGCAAAGACAGTTCAGAATTTTGGGATATGGAATGAGATTTCAATCTATGGAAGTTTTAACTTCATTGCCCCTGAGTTGAAGAATACCCGATATTATTTATCTAGTCGCAGTAGTTTTATGAATGATGTGACAACGTTTTCGGAAAACAGAGTGTTGATCGGTGTGGGTTACGCAGTTAGCAAATCATGGACAATTTTAGCTGGCTGGGGTGAGGAGTACGAGACTTCTCCTTATGCTGATCCAGATAGAACAGGTTATCGACTTTGGCAGCAGGCTTATTGGAAAGAAAAATATACTCATTTCACATTAGGCAGCCGAACTCGGCTAGAGGAACGATTTCAGAACGGTATTGATGCGGCGCACTGGAGAGTTAGACAGTTAGTCGAAATTATTGTACCTATTCCAGCGATATCTCCGCAGTTGGGTTTTGTTTTAAGTGATGAGATATTTTGGTATTTAAATAGTGTCAATAACAGTGACCAATATGGGTTAAATGGGTCTAACCAAAATCGTTTAGTATGTGGATTACAGTATCAGTTTGATGAGTATATTGGCGTAACCTTGGGCTATATGAATCAATATATATTAGAAGACAATTCCGAACCTAATTTCATGGGAAATATTATATATACTGCTTTTACGTTTAATTTTTTGTAGCACAGGTTGATAGGCTTAGGGTCGTATAATCTTCCTGAGCCTTACTTGTTTTTAACGCTTGGTGAATCGGGATAATAATTCTGATACATATCCATTATTGCCTGATTACCACTAGTTGCAAAGCTACCAGGATAAGTCGCTGAAATGGCTTTATCAGCATGTTGTTGGCAATGAGAATTATCTGAATAACCAATAACAAAATCTTTAGTTTGTACCACAGGGCAAGTACATACTGCTATTTGCTCAGATTTATTATTCAGGGTCACGGTTTGTACCTGACATCTTACACCAAAACAATTTGCCCATGGTTTTGGCTCTTCAAAATGGCAGTTAGAGGATGAGGGTACGTTAAAGTCGGTTACATTTGCTTTTGAGTAGTTGGACTGTAAAGTCTGTAATTGGTTAGCATCATCCCAGGTTGGTTGAGAAGAAACATAGGCGCTAGGTCCAACAGAGGCAGATGTCCAGCCAGTATCATTTTGAACGTCACATACACAGTGCGCTTGCTGTGAGTTTGGATCATAGTCGCAGATTGCCTTTGAACATAACGCATACGGCATGTTTTTGGTTCCGTAAATGACAGTAGCTGTTTTATCATCTACAAATGTGCATTGAGTGATATTTTTTTGCCCATTAACATCAACGCATTTTTCTGACAAACCAGTTGTTCCAGTAACACATCCAGTTAGACTGGCGATACAACCTGCTCCTAATATGCTGCTTATTATTTTATTTTTTAAGCTCACTGTAAAATTCTCCTAATACTATATTTAGACTCAAGCTATGCTTATCTATAACTTCTTAATTTTATGGTAATTTTAGCTTTTAAGATAAGATGGTAAAGCTAGCATATTGTAGCCTGATTACCTACAAAACTACGCCATGTTATACAAGCATAGGCGCAGCCTAGCTTGGTCATCCCGTACTTGATACGGGATCTAGGCTACCCATAAGTTTAATTTTAGGTATCATTTCAAATATTTCAAGCCTGAGTTTCCTGGATCCTGCGATCAAGTCACAGGATGACATAACTGTTTGAATTACCGTTACATTATTATCTCAACAACTAATTATGGCTGAGTTTTATGGGTAATCAGGAAGCTATTTGCTCTTTTTGGGCGCTGTTGATCCTGCTCAAGAGTGGAATATTCCCCTTCAGTAATGACATGGGTTTATACACATTTAGTAATGAAGGGGTGGCAGGCACAGCCTTGCGGGGTAGTTTTATTTTGTTCTGAACAGATTGGCTAATTTTGCACCTTGTGGTAGGGCGCTGGAATCCGCATTGGCGACTAATATTCCATTAAAGGGTGCAGTAATGGTATGTTGTGTTTTACCTTCTTTATTGTTCAGTTGGGTACAGATAGCAATGGGTTGATCTTTTGTAAAACTTTCTCCAGGCTGAATCAACATCTCATATAAACCACCAGTTGGTGTATAGTATACGACGAAGTCATCATAGTGGTGGCAGTTTTTCTCAGGTGTTCGTTTTTCTTCGACAGTGCTGTTAATTACATCTTTATGTTTTAGGTAACGTAAAACACATTCAAAATCTTCTTGAGCTTGTGTTCTAATTACTTTTTCTTGTGAGCCTAGTTCAAAGGTTAAACCCTCGACTGGGTTCACAAAATCTGTTTTCCCAAGTTGTTTCAATTTTTCAGCTAATGTCCACCAAGGGCAAAATGTTGCTTCATCCAAGGCGCCACCAAACTCATTTTCGATTAACAGAACATTAGGTAATCCTGTTGCTTGGGCAGCCTCTTTTGCATATTTAGGTGCATAGGTATAACGGCTTGAATAAGAGTCTGTATGTAAATCTAATACTAAATCGGCATGGCAAGCAAGTTGTTGTAAACGTCTACCCATTAATTCGCCACGCTTAATTTTCCATCTGTCTCTTATACACATCTGACGCTGCC
>CAJXRW010000151.1 GCA_913060525.1 uncultured Gammaproteobacteria bacterium | reverse complement strand
AGTAGATCGTCGGCAGCGTCAGATGTGTATAAGAGACAGCATATATAGAAGTATTTAATGTAATTACACAGAATTATAAAGAATTTTAGCTGTATAAGCCCAACAATATGGTGCCTAAAATATTAAAGGTTTATTTTGCATCACTTTGTTTTAAAAGGTAGTCAGCCACATCAAGCATGCCGTTTAAGCCGATTTTTCGAGTTGGGCTAATTAGATATTGCCCTTCAACCAACAATGCAGGTACACCAGTTGCACCCGTTTCTTTAAATACCGCTTGTGTATCTTTTAGGATTTTATTCAGACCAGCAGAACCATACACTTTATCAAATTGCGCTTTTGTAATGCCATTTTCAGCAAAAAATGCTTGCATAGCATCTTCATTACCTAAGTTTTTATGTTGGACATGAATTGCAGTAAATATTTTAGATGACATCACATCAAGCTTGCCATAAACATCTGCAACATAATAAGCACGGGCATAAATATCCCAACTACCACCAAATGCAACTGGCATGCGAACCAGCTTAACAGAAGGATGACTTTGTTCCCACTGACTCAACTCTGAGTTAAAGTCGTAACAATGTGGACAGCCATAACTAAAAAATTCGACAACAGTATTAGACTCGGTTAATTCTTTTTTACTAACCGTAGTATCAAGTTTTGTGTAATCACCTTCATATTTATTTTGCGCAAATAAAGCCGTTACAAATAAACACAATATTAAGCTAAACGAAATTTTAGCCAGTCTCATTCGATCATCCTTAATGTTGTTACTCTCAATGCAACATAGTATAGTATTGAAAATTTATTTTATAGCGAAGTCACAATGAACTATCAAAATGCCAAATTCATAAAAAGCGCTACGGCAATTGAACATTATCCAACTGACCAAGGCGCAGAAGTCGCATTTGCTGGCCGTTCAAATGCAGGTAAATCCAGTGCGTTAAATACACTAACCTGCCAAAAATCACTAGCACGTGTTAGCAAAACACCTGGTCGCACACAACTTATTAATTTTTTCGCACTAGACCAAACTGAAGCTTATAGACTGGTAGACTTACCAGGTTATGGTTTTGCAAAAGTTTCTATTAACGTCAAAAAAGATTGGCAAAAAATGATTGAAACCTATCTTTCTGGCAGAGAATCATTAAAAGGCATTATCTTATTAGTTGATATTCGTCACGATTTAAAAGAGTTTGATAAAGTTATGATTCAATACGCAATTGATATACAAAAACCGCTACATGTTTTATTAACGAAAGCGGATAAATTAAGCAATAACCAGCAAGCAAATGCCTTAAGGCAAACTAAAAAATTTTTATCCAGCCTATCAAATTCAGAAATGTGTTCAACACAAACCTTTTCGGCTTTAAAGAATACAGGTACTGCTGAGCTAATCGCTAAAATGGATGAATGGCTAGTAATCCAATAATGATCAAAAAACTAAATACTGTCCTTTCGAATGCCAATGGGTAAAATAGGCAATAGTAATAAATCCCCAAGATAATAAATAACAAAATATATTGAGCTAGCGAATACCTGGAAATACTATCTTGATAATATTTGGTATTGAATCTGTACAAATCTAGTCATAAAATGATCATCGATACAAGTATTCTCCAGCATTTTTGGGTATAAGCTTATTTTATTTGCGATATTGACTAATATATTTACTATATTTATCTATGCTTACTTAAAAGGTTTTCCTATTGAATATCACTAAAGAAAAGATACATACTAGAAAAATTGTCGCAGACGGTTTTCGTCGTAGTGACGGATTATATGAGCTTGAGGCGAGTATATCTGATTGTAAACATTATGAGTTTAATAGCGACTATCTTGGTAAAGTAAAACCTGGGCAGTTTTTTCATAATATGAAAATCCATATTGTTCTGGATACATCACTAACAATTATCGATATTAATGCCCAAACTTTGGCTTCACCATTCGCAATTTGTCCAAACATCACCTCAAATTATCAAAAACTTAAAGGCATTAAAATTGGCCCTGGGTGGTCTAGGCAAGTAAGAAAAATAGTCGGTCTCACAAGCGGTTGTACGCATATCACTGAACTCTTACTATATATCGGTACAGTAGCAATTCAAACTATATATAGCGACACTCAAAGGGAAAAATCCACACCAGTAGATGAAAAAAATAGTTTTGGTAAAGGCCTTATCAACTCCTGCCATTCCTGGGCAGAAAACTCACCAGTCACCAAAAAATACTTTCCTGAGCACTATAATGATACTTCTAAAAACGAGGAACATTAACTCTCAAAACCAGTACAGTTACAAGCTATATAAATATCAGTCAATTTAGTTTCTACGCTGCAATATATGGGATCACTATCTCCAAGCTGAAATAGATTTTTTTTCTCCACCTCATTACCCAATACTTTTGCATCTAACTGACCATTTTTCTGATCAACACTAATAATAACTGAATTTGTACTGTCAATTTCTTTATTATTTAAAAAGAGTAAACCAAACCTAAATAAATCATTGCTCTGGTTATTTTGTTTTTGATCAAATGAATAATTCATAACTTTAGAATATTGATTCGTTTTTTTACTGTTAAGAATAACTGGCCAATTGAAAATTTCTGTATAAACAATTTGTCCATCGTCATCATTTTTATTCCGCTGATAAAAACTTCCCATGCTATCACTCTCTGTAAATTTAAAGGTAGTACCCCTATCTGCATTTACTTTGAATATGCATTTTATTTGATTTGCCAGTGTATTAGAGTAGTTAGTGCATTTTTCATTAAATTTAAAAAATACAGAACCATCATCAGCAAAAGCACTTCCAACAAAGGACATAAAAAACACCGCAATGGTCACAACCCTTGATCTAATACTCTTAGCAATGCTCAATTACTGCACTCCATATTGTTCTTTAATTTTAGCTATAAACTTTTTGTCTTTTAATACTTCAGTTAACGTATTATTAAATAATGTCACCACCGAACCATTAACTTGATGATTGAACCCTACAGCTTGACTCGAAGGAGGCAACATGTATACAAATGCAATATTATCATTAATAAGCCCTTTAACCTTGGTAATTTTTTCTATAACAGGTTGACTAAATGCCAGGCAAGAAATACGCCCTGCTGCAATATGCTCAACGGCAGTTTCTACCGACCCTAACAAGATAATATTCTTTTCAGGGACACCTTGGTCTTGAAGTAAAGAAATATTAACATCCTGTTTTTCAACCGCATATTTATATTTTTTAAGGTCTGATGCTGAGGATATTTTTATCTTACTCGCTTTATTACAATATACGGCATTTTTTGTTTCTAAGATTTGGGTGGAAAAATCAAACTGCTCCTTACGGGCAGTCGTTTCACTTACCAGAAATAGCGCCGATGGATTTTTACTAATTAAGGTTAGCATGTATGCCATATCCCATACTTTTAGCCTAATATCAGGTTTATTGAGATCCAAGTTCTCAAATATTTTTTCAACAATAGCCACAGCATACCCTTCCATCACCCCATTTTCATTTTCATAGGTAAAAGGAGGAAAGCTTTCTGTATAAAATGTAACACTTTGAAGAATTTCTTTCGTATTTTTTTCCTCTATATCTTTAGCAAATACAGATAAAAACATCACAAAAGTCAAACTAACTATTAAAAGAAATTGGCGCACAATATAACCTAGCCACAATAGTTTAATATATAAAAATTATAGTTGATAAAATATAGACTTGCATAATTATGGGTTAGACATACTCTAAAAGATATTTTTAGGGTATGTCATTAATTCGAGGTGGCCTTTAGCAAGTCAGCCATTTCCATTCCCAGCGGCAATCCCTTTTTGGGTGCCACTTACTCCTGATGTACCGCCAGAATAGTATTGTCCTTCATGCTCGGTAATCGCATTAATACCACTGTTCATGTGACCATCCAACCAACGAATTACAACATGCTTAAATTCAGCATCGTTAGCATCATAACGGATTGCAGCTTCTGCACGAACTGGTTTCTGAGTTTTCACTTGATTACTTGGATCATCCAGACCTACTTTATATTCGTCTTCAAAATATGAGTATATTCCCACACCCTGACCTTTAAAGCCTGTCGCATTTTCAGTAATGTAAAGTGATGGACAAGCCTCATAAGCTTTTCCTGATTCACCAGGTGCATTACAGGTAACCCCTTTCACGCCATCGCCATTGCCTTGCGGCGTTAAATACGGTATTTCAGATTGATAGAAATTAATACGACCATTTTTACCATTCCATACAGTTTGGTAGTTGTTGAAATGCTCAACAAATAAGCCATTCATATGCACATCATTACCATTCACAATTAAACCATGCTGACCGTAATCTTTATCCCATTCAACCAAATGATGATAAGCCGTATCAACCTTATGGGTGTGATTCCAGGTCACATAGTCATGGTCGGCACGCCATAACCATAAGTTTTGTCCAACTACATTGTTTGCATTCACTTCAATACAAGCAAATACTTCTGGTGAGTCTTGATTTTCAAAGACACGCGCAATACGGCAGTTGGTATCTTGCAATACCGTTGGGTTGATTGCAGAACCTTGACCTACTTCTCCAACGGTTAATAATACATTATTACGGTCATCTTTTGAGTTTTGAGCACTTGCTTCAAATGTTACACCCGCCACACGAACCCCTTCACTGCCTGTTTGCATACAGCCAGTTGGATTATCACAAATTAATGATGGTATCCCGATTCCCAGTACGGTTTTATTATCTGGAATTTGTATTTTATCCTGTACTTTGTAGATACCAGGCATTACCACCAAACCTTTTTTACCATTTAACAAGGCTTGATTAATCGCTGCTACGTCATTTGCAGTTACATTTATAACCTCTTGCCCTTCTGGCATCGTTAAAAGGATATAGTCATTAAGTGATTCAATTGAGTCACCCTGCTTAACCTGCCATTGATTATTTTCTTTCACCAAACGAGGTTTTTCCATGTTTACTGCTTCTTGCTGCGACACTTGAGTTAATGGCGCCATTAACCATGGGTTGACAATTTGATTGGTATCTTCCATCTCTCCAATAAAGGGCGGAAACTCTCCACTTTCGTTATGGATCGTTGTATTCCATAAGTCTGATTGCAACACTTCAGCCCATACATTGAAGAAATTAAATTGTTGTTGCGCTCCCCCAATAATATGTCCATCTACAACAGACTCAGACAAAAATCCTCCACTGGCATTTCCACAAGGTTTATAGGCATATTGAGTGCCAGGATTTTTCAGTTGAGTATCCCAGTCACATAATACTAACGTGCCATTTTTAATGTGCAGATTTCTTAATGGAGATGCTTGTGATATCGCGACTCTTAATTGCCCATTATTATTAGAAAAAGGAACGTCATAGGTCATACTAGACATGCTTCTCCAAAAATTATTTAACGCGCCCAATGTCTCACATTTTTCAGGGATATTATTGGGGTCACTAACATCACATTCATTTAGCGCATTAATGCCAGGAGAAATAACCACATTTGCACGGTCGTGATCAACCCCCATGATTTCAGTATAGTAATTTAGTTTAAATGGCGATGTCATCGTATAATTGCCAGGCTCAACTAAAACCGCATAGCGACTAGATGTCCAATGACCAGTCTGACCTGCAATTGAACCATCTTGACTACCACCAATTTGCGTGCCTAGTTTCCATAGTTTTTCAGCGCCATCTTGAGCGCTTACTAAATAAGTACCTGTTGTGCAGTTCTCACTCACTCCGTTTAACGGTGATTCGCATTGGTCAGGCGACTTTAACAAACTACTGAACTCAGCACCTTCTTTGACAATATCAGAATCTGGCACCGGAGTTGGGGTTGGTACTGGAGTTGGTGCCGGAGTTGGTGTTGGCGCAGGAGTTGGTGTTGGCGCAGGAGTTGGTGTTGGCGCAGGAGTTGGTGTTGGCGCAG
>CAJXRW010000150.1 GCA_913060525.1 uncultured Gammaproteobacteria bacterium | reverse complement strand
TTTCAAAGAAATATTATTCAAGGTTGGTCGATTAGAATCTTCATATTGAAAGGAAACCTCATCCATTTCTATATCAATCCCTACATAATCTGTTTCTATTTTTTCCAACATAATTCCATCAGTTTGTTCCAATGGTAAATCGGTAACGAATCCTATTTTTTCTAAACCAGTCAATACATCATAAATATTATCCATACTCAAAATGAGTTTCTCGGCAGAATTCATAATCAAAATCACAATAATTTCAGCTGCAACAAATTGCCCAATACTGATTTGATTTCTGATCACCAAAACACTTCCAAGCAATAGCAGCGCAGCAGTAATTATTGTTTTAAATAACACGACACTTCCGTATTGGATGAGCAGTATTTTAAAATGACTCTGACCCCTTTTATTTTATGCTAAGTGATATCTAGGCCCAATGTAACAGTAGCTTCTTAGCGAATGGGGCTACGGAAATAGAGGATAAATATATTGCTTAAATGGATTTTAAAATTACTTCAAACAGGAGAAAAATGAATCATTTATACAGAGGTACAAGTCATTTTTTGGAAGATGGTATTTATCAAAATAAAAATTTAAAAAGACCTAGAATGCCCAAAACTACACCTCGCAATATTCATGAGGCCGCAGATACTTGGTTTAAAGAAAGATTTGGAATAAGTGCTAGAAGCCAGACCGTTTTTTGTACTCCTTGCAAAGAACATGCTTCAAATCATTTCGAGTCAGGTGGGTCGCTTCTGGAAATAAGCTTGGTGGGTGAAAACAACTCACTAATATACTGTCTTGAAGTAGATGATTTTTTGGATCTTATCCCAACAGATGAATTTACTAGTAGTTGCGACTCCAATTTTGATATTGCGGAAAAGCTTAACGGATTCGATTATCGAGTGGCTAGAAATGTCGAAGAGATACCTTCTGACTTTGCTGGAGAAGTTATGCTATTTTGCGAAAAGTATAAGGTTAAGAATGTTGGCTGATAATAACTATGAACTTTTGTCGTCTTTGGGATTACTCAAAATAGACGGTTATGAATTTTTAGAATCTTTAGGAGGTGGCTCTGCGTTAAGCAGTGTTTATGTAAAAGGTAATAATAAAATAGTCGTTAAGTTTTTAATTTCTCCAAGAAATAAATTTGAGTTAGAGCGCTTTAAACTTGAGTATTCAGTACTCAAGGATAATAAATTGAATATGGACTTTGGTGATAACCCATCAAGAGATCCAAAGTACTTCATAGGGCCAGTAAGCAGCTATCCTCTGCCTAAGATAGCACTTAATTTAAAAGAGTATCATTCAGGTATGGTTCTTTGTTTTGGTTATAAATATGAAGAAGGCTCATTATTGTCACATATTTCAACAAAAGATTATTCAATTGAAGAAAAATATGAGTTTCTTCATCGAATTGCATCTGGTTTAAGTTACTTCAGTCAAACAGGCTATGTACATAGAGACCTTCACCCAAGTAATATCTTACTATTAGATGACTTTGAGATGTCTAAGTATGACCGTGACAGAACCGAAAATGATCCAAGAGTTAAATTTTTAGATCTAGGTAATTGTCAATCCGATGACCTTGAAAATGCGCATATTTACGGCATTGAACGAGATGTTGATGAGCAGTTAGTTTTTCATGATAACAATAAGCGTTTATTGACTTCATTCGTTTCTATGCCTCCAGACTTTTTGGAACATGGTTCAGCGACAAAAAATTATGATACTTGGGCTTTTGGCATTTTTGCTTATAACGTGTTTTTTGGAGAAATGCCTTTTGAGTTAAACGACATAAAAGATGTAACTGAATTACGACAGCTATCAGGATTACCTTCCAACGTAAAAAGTAGACTATATGAACTTGATGATGGTCCTCGGTTGATAATGCAGCACCTATTATCATGGAGAGGTGAAAATCGGCCGGAAATTCACAGCATTGTAAGGTTATTTAGTTGGCTGGTTTATAGAAGTGAAGAGTTTACTGATATTGCGTTTATCAAGAGGGTAATTCACGAAGATGGTTTTGACCCATATCATGATCCAAGGGATGACTATTATTAGCAAAACTACTCACAAACTTTATTCGACCATGACATTTAGCAGCTCTGCTGTTATAGGTAGATCGAGTTTTCAAGCGAGCCATTTGGCTCGCTTTTTTTTGCATTTTGATTATGGTGGGTGAGTTGGACAAGAGGCTTTAACATCCAACTCTAAGCTTCGTCACCTTGGCCGTCGCGTTTGCTACGACCCTTAGAAAAACAAAACATTGCTAATTCGAAACGGCGGCTGAAAAGAGTACGGTCTTAGCATGGTTGTTTTTACATGTTGTTTCCAATGCCGTAAGCCATTGTCTGTGCTCAATTTAGCTGGTAACTTGTTAAGTAAATTTACCATCAATTTGTGGCTTCAAGTCAAAAAATTAATTATTAAATTACGTCGAAGCTCGCTGGGACGCTAACCCCTAGGCACTGTTTGTTCGTTCCATTTTAAACCAAGGGTCAAAAGCCGCAGTTGAGCGCTAGTTGCAAGGAAGCCTCCATGAAGGATAAAGAAAAAATTGCAGTATTTATCGATGCTGATAATGCTCCAGCCAAAAAGATAGATAAGGTTCTATCTGAGTTGGCTAGATATGGCGTTGTCAATATTCGTAAGGCATACGGAAACTGGAAAAATCAGAATTTGCAGTCTTGGGAAGATGTTCTTCATGAATTTGCAATACAACCAATTCAACAATTTGATCTTACCAAGGGTAAAAATGCCACAGATATGGCATTGGTAATTGATGTTATGGATGTCCTTTATACAAAAGATATCGATGTTATTTGCCTAGTATCTTCCGATTGTGACTTTACTCCGCTAGTGACGCGTACATTAGCAGATGGAAAGTTCGTGATTGGTTTTGGTGAGCGTAAAGCTCCCTTAGCTTTCGTGAATAGTTGCTCTCGTTTCCTCTATTTAGACGAAGACACCGAAATAGAACTACCCGTCCAAAAGCACGCAAAAAATATTAAAAGTGACACGAAGCTAATCAACTTGCTAAGGCAGGCAATCGAAGCCGTAGAAGAGGATGATGGCTGGGCTATGCTAGGGCCAATTGGCACTCATATTTCTAATCACGCATCCTTTGACCAACGAAATTATGGCTTTAAAAAGTTAAGCGATCTATTTCAATCGATAGATCTATTTGAAATGAAGAAAACAAATGGCTCAGTTTTGTGGGTTAGAGATAAAAAGAAGGCAAAGCAACTTAACAGAGCAAGGCAAGGAGCACAGCCAAAGACCACCCCTTAAAGTAACAGCGTAAAAGAAGATAAGCTCCCATTTTAGTTATCGATTGAATATGCAAGGAACTGTTAAGAACCTGAGGTGCTTAATGAAATACCGTTGATTGCTGCTCTCCCTAAAGCAGATTATTGGTTATGCTAATGCTCCAAATACCTATCAATTCCTGTCGTTATTCTTACTTTAATCCCTAAAAATGATGTGGCGCTAGTTCAAAGCCGTTGTTGAAATTTATGGGTTTTATCATGGGTACCTCTACACCGTCTTTTAAAATGACTCTGACACCGTTTATGCCTTTTCTGTCTTTTATGTTTGATTTTTGTAGCTTAAACATTATATTACCGCTCGTCGAAAATTCGACTTTCAAAGTTAAAAAGGAATATATAATGAAAAAAATAATTGGACTAGCTGCTGCAAGCCTTATTCTTACCTCAGGTTGTGCCACCATTCTTACCGAAGAAACACACAAAATAAACGTTACAACAACTAACGGTGAAACGACTACAGTTACCGTTGATGGAATGTCTCAAACAGTACCTGGCGTTGTGACTGTTAAAAAAGAGAACAAAGATAAAGTGTTAGTTGCTGACGATGCAAAATGTACTGATATTAGCCTAAACAAAGAAGTTGAATCTGCATTTTTCATCAACATTCTAAGTGGCGGTGTATTCGGCTCTTCTACCGATTACGGCTCAGACAAAATGTGGAAATACCAAGATTCAGTCAGCGTTCCTTGTAAATAAGTCATGCTCCCACGAATTCTAAAAGGAAGCATTCTTGCTTCCTTTTTTTTGATTTTGACGACAAACTCAATAGCCAGTGAAGCTACCCGACCTAGCTACTCAAAAGTTGATAGAGAAACATTACAGCAAATAGCTAACGACCCTTTGTGGCATTTGTTGTTACAACTTAAAAACGGGCGACCAATAACAAGCGACTCATCTGTTTATATTGCTAATTCGTTTTTAAGTCCCTTAGAGGAAGCCCAAAATACCATTACGCATTTTCAGGATAATACGGAAAACGTGTGTAATTACCCTGCCCGTTTGCGATTGATCAAACGCTATGTACCTGAATTTGAATCTATATCACCCATTCAACAGTGCACAGAATATCGGAGGTTTGTTGAGAGCGTTCCTGTCGATAGTATCAAGCTAATTTATGCCTCAGAAAATGTAACATCAGCAAGTTCGATGATGGGACACATCATGCTTCGTCTTGATGGAATTAACGATAAAGGCATTCCCGTTAAACACGGTGTTACTTTTTTTACAGCGCTAAACTCACTGAACGTTCCTCATATTATGTACGAAACGTTGATCACGGGAAAAGAAGGTGTATTTAAGGTCGCCCCTTACGAGGAGTTTGAGCAGTTTTATCTATATGAAGAACAGAGAAATATTTGGCGATACACGTTAGATTTCAATGAACAACAGCGCAGCTTTGTACAAGATTATATATGGGAGTTAGGGCAGCAGAGCCCCGCCTATTTTTTCCACATATTTAACTGTGCGAGCGTCACTCAGTTGCTAGTGAATATTGCTCGTCCAAATAAGCTAAACGAGACTGCTAGTTGGCTCACGCCACTTGATGTTGTTAAGTTTGCTCAATCCAACTCTCTTGTCGCATCGACACAATTTGTTCCTTCGAATAAATGGGAAATAACCACGCTAGAAGAATATATCGGTGGTAAACGCACTTCTACTATATCTAAGCATTTAGCCCAAGGGCAGCTAGAAACATTATCGCTTTCGTTTATTGAAACCAAGTACGCACAAGCACTTAATCAGTACTTTAGGTCAGCACAGACAATTTCAGAACAGCGATATCAAAAGAACTCGGCTGAAATTGCAGCGTTTGATGCTAAGTACAAACACCTTTCTTTAGACGTGTCTGAGTTCCCCGTTCCTTCCACTCGCCAGCAAGAGGGCTATGTTGGCGCAGGTTTCACCCATCAAGACAGTCGTTCGTTTATGGCGCTTCGCGCCTTTCCTGTTGCAAGAAGACTAGCCGATGACAACAGGAGCATGATTGGTGAAACCGAGCTTATCTTGGCAGATTTTGAGTTCAGAGTTGGTTTAGAGCAAGACAACTTAGGTGATATCTATGTGGATAAAGCCATGCTGTATCAAATGGTGTCGCGAGTACCTGTTACACAAAATGTAAGCAACTGGTCATCTTCATTTAATGTTGGGATTAACCGTGTGTTAACTGGTGAGCAAAAACGCAAGCTCATTGTTCAATCGGAGTTTGGTTTGGGCTTTACACGTGAAGTCACGCAAGGTTTAGGAGTGTATAGCGACATCATTGTTGGTGCGGGCGCTAACAAGCACGAAGCATTCGTGTACGCCAAACCCGTCATTGGTTTATATGCATATACAAAACTCAATAATAAGTTAGCTATTAACTTAAGTAGGGCTTACAACCAATACGGTAGTAACGAGCCAATCGATACTGCATCCCTTAGCTTGCATCAGTATGGTTTTGAAAACATCGTGTTAGATTTTGAGGTAAATATTCAAAAGGTTGCCAACGAATATGAATCGACCGTTTCCTTTATGTTGGGGTCTCGCTTCTGAAGAGTTTTACTGGAATCTTGAGTGTGGAGGACGGAAGTGGCGTTTAAGGTCAATTTTTACGTAAGGGAGCAGGCTACAAGATATGCTTGGAATGTGTTCGTTAAGGTTGTTTCAGG
>CAJXRW010000149.1 GCA_913060525.1 uncultured Gammaproteobacteria bacterium | reverse complement strand
GGCTCGGAGATGTGTATAAGAGACAGGGGTTAATGATTCAGTTGAACAAGCAGAAGAATTAGCAGATTTGCTTCAAGATATGCCAAGCAAAATCAATCTAATACCATTTAATCCATTTCCTGGCGTACAATATAAAAAGCCTAGCAATAACCGTATACATCGCTTTCAAAAAATACTGTCTGATAGAGGATTTGTTACAACAATCAGAAAAACTAGGGGTGACGACATTGATGCAGCCTGTGGACAACTGGTAGGATTGGTAAAAGATAAAACTCGAAGGAGTGAACGTTATAAAAGGTCACTTGAAGCATACTAACAAACTTATCGATTATGTAAGTTTTTCGTTAATTATTATTATCACTATTTTTATTTCTGCTTGTGGTTTTCAACAACCTCAAACTCAAGCTGAAAAAATTCAAGAGTTAGAGCTAAATCAAGACTCAGAGCCAAACTTCAAAGAGGCGGCTAAAATAAATGCTGAATTAGGGATTTTATATACGCAAAGAAATTTATTAGATCTAGCTAAAATTAAAATTTTAGCGGCAGAAAAACTTTATGATTTACCAATTGTACACACTGCGTTTGGGGTATATTACGCTAAGATAAAAGAAAACAAGCTTGCTGAAAAGGAGTTTCAAAAGTCAATTTCTATGGCACCAAATAATTCCAGAACGCTAACCTATTACGCCTCCTTTTTATGTGCAAATAAACGCTACTTGCAGTCTCAAAAGCTATATGAAAAAGCAATTAATGAGGTTGATAACACACAATTAGGTGTGACTTATTTGGCTTATGCTTTTTGTCAGCAGACAGAAGGTAATAATGAAGAGGCTAAAAAACTATATAAGAGTGCAATTGAGCAAAATCCCACATTATCCTCAGCGTATTTATCGCTTGCAAAAATTTATGTTGATGAAAAAAAATATGAAATTGCAGATAATATGTTGAATAATTATTTGAATCTTGAAGTTCAAAATAGAACATCTTTAGAAATTGAAATTCAAATTGCGCAGGGGCTGAATGAAGAAAATAGGGAGGCAACTGCTAAGCTGATACTAAATTCTCTTTATCAATAGATTACTAATTTGCATGATATTGATGTGAAATTGATTACCCTGTTTTGATTATTTGTTATATTGTCGACAACTGAAAATAAGGACTTATGTATGAGCACAGAAACTAAAAGCAGAATTAATTTATCAGAATTTGGAATTCAATCAGATAACATATTACATAATTTATCATATGAAGAATTATACAATTATGAAACTAGCCCTGAGGCTCAAGGTTATGAAAAAGGAACGGTAACAAGATCTGGCGCCGTTTCAGTAGATACGGGTATTTTCACTGGACGTTCTGCAAAAGATAAGTACATTGTTGCAACTAAAAGTGCAGAGAAAAATGTTTGGTGGTCAGATGAAGGCTCGGACAACAAAAAAATGTCTCAGGAAACTTGGAGTCATCTGAAAGGTTTGGCAACTGGAAGGCTAAATAATCAGAGATTGTTTGTGATGGATGGTTTTTGTGGTGCTAACCCTCAAACAAGAATGTCTGTTCGATTAGTGACAGAAATTGCTTGGATGGCGCATTTTTTCAAAAATATGTTTATCCGTCCAACTGAAGAGGAATTAGAAAATTTTAAGCCAGATTGGACAATTTTAAATGCTTGTAAAACTAAGTGTGAAGACCACGCAAAATGGGGATTAAGGTCTGAGACTTTTATCACATTCCATTTAGACGAAAGAATGACATTAATTGGAAATACATGGTATGGGGGTGAAATTAAAAAAGGTATTTTCTCTATGATGAATTACTTTTTGCCACTTAAAAATATTGGTTCATTTCACTGTTCGGCTAATGTTGGAAAAGAGGGTGATTCTGCTCTATTTTTTGGTCTTTCAGGTACTGGGAAAACGACTTTATCTGCTGATCCAAAGCGTGCGCTAATTGGTGATGATGAGCATGGATGGGATAGTGACGGTGTATTTAATTTAGAAGGTGGTTGTTATGCTAAAACAATTAAATTATCACCTAAAAATGAACCAGATATTTATAATGCAATTAAGCGTGATGCATTGTTAGAAAATGTTGTGGTTCAAGATGATGGTTCAGTTGACTATGACTCAAATGCGAAAACTGAAAATACGCGCGTTTCATATCCAATTTATCATATAGATAACATTGTCAAACCAGTTTCAAAAGCTGGTCACCCCAAGGTTATTGTATTTTTGACTTGTGATGCTTATGGCGTGCTACCGCCAGTTTCTAAGCTAAATAAAGAGCAAGCTATGTATCAGTTTTTATCTGGTTATACTGCTAAGGTTGCTGGTACAGAACTTGGTATTAAAGAACCTACGGCCGCTTTTTCAGCGTGTTTTGGTAAACCCTTTTTATTATTGCATCCTGCTAAGTACGCAACCATTCTAGGTAAAAAAATGGAAGAGCATAATGCTAAGGCATATTTGGTGAACACTGGTTGGACTGGTGGCGGTTATGGTGTGGGTAGTAGAATATCATTGCCAGACACACGTGCTATTATTGATGCAATTGTAGATGGTTCTATTGAACGTGCTGAGTTTACTACTGATAAATATTTTGGATTCAGCGTACCTAATTCTTTGCCAAAAGTTAATCCAGGAATATTAAATCCAAAGGACATCTGGGCAGATAAATCTGCATATGATGAAACATATAAAAAACTGGTAAGAAAATTTATTGAAAACTATAAATGTTTTAATAATACTGAAGATGCTAAGCTTTATGAAAGTTTTGGTCCTAAAATATGATGCCTTTCGATGAGCCATGTAAATAAGCTTTAGTGTTTGTTAAACTTTACTCTCAAGATTTATCAAAAAAATAGACCATTATTTAATTTCAAAGCCTGATTTACGTCTTCTGTTTACGCTGATATATAAAATAAATCACAACTTATAAGGTTGAAGCATAATTTATAACAACAAGCTCTTATTAGGGTTTTAGTCTTTATTTGAAATTTAAGCTATTAACAATATCAATAACAGGATTTGATTGATTAAGACTATAAAAATGCGGCTTCGGTGCATCATTATCAATTAAGGTTTGGCATAGGTTGGCAACTACATCTAACCCAAAAGATTTAATTGATTCAGTATCTTCGCCAAATTTTTCAAGGTTTAGCTTAATCCATCTTGGAATTTCAGCGCCACACATTGATGAGAACTTCATTAAACCTTGTGAGTTAGTAATTGGCATTATTCCAGGAATAATGGGGATATCGACACCTGCTTTTCGAACCTTATCTACAAAATAGAAATAAGCATCAGCATTAAAAAAGTATTGAGTTATTGCTTGGTCTGCGCCACATTTTGCTTTTTCAATAAAATGTTGAATATCACTTTTTGGAGACTTTGAGTCAGGATGGTATTCTGGGTAAGCCGCAACAGATATATGAAAATGGTCAGCAGTTGTTCTTCGAATATATTCGACTAAATGTGATGCGTGCGTGAAGCCATCATTTCTATATTTTCCCATGCCAGAAGGTAAGTCTCCTCGGAGTACAACCAATCGGTTAATACCTTTTTCAATGTATTTATTGAGTAAGCTGCTAATAACTTCTTGAGACGTATTAATACATGAAATATGCGCTGCTGTAGGTACTTTTGTCAGTTTCTGTAATTCAACAACGGTATTAAGGGTGTTTTCTTGAGTAGAGCCACCTGCGCCAAATGTAACCGAGAAGAATTCTGGTGAAAGTGTTTGCGATAATTGTTGTGCTTTCTCTAACAAGCTACTTGATGCTTTTTCTGTGCGTGGCGGAAAAAATTCAATACTAATCATTTTGTGATAACTTTTATTGCGATTGCTCTATCATACAAATGAAAAGGACTTAATTCACTAGAATACACGCCTTTGTTTTAATAATTTAAGTGTGAATTACGCAAATCATTCTGGGGCTTAATCATCAATAGAATTTGAAATTAAAATAGGCTATATTTCTTTTGGTTAATAATTAATAGGTTACAGGTGATACAATGAGTATTTTGAGCTTAATTATAATAGTATGTATAGCTTTTTTAACAGGCTCGTGGTGGCTTTGGCCAAATAGAACCTTATGGTGGTTATTACAAAAGCATACGAATCAAATTTTTCACCCTAACTATCATCACGTAAATTATGTTCCAAAAGATGAAGACTGTGTGATTCTAGCGTCTAACATGAATCTGTTTGTTGCTATATTAATTGCTAGGATTTCAGGGCAACATGTTACTATCCCAATTACAGAAACTTGTAAATATCACGCGCTAATTAATCGTTTGGTTAGGAAGTCAAGAATTCAGATTATATCACCGAAAGAAGTTCCGAGCTGGTCACGTAAAGGAATATTGATTGTACTCCAAAAAGATTTTAATACTGTTAGTGAATTTAACCTTCCTATCATTCCGCTTCAAGTGTGTGGTACGCAAAATATTCAGTATACAGAAACTAAGCCAATGCCAAGATGGTTGCATTTAAGTTTTAATGAGCGTCTTGACTTAAAGTTAACCAAAAAAGAGCGTAGTGATTTATTATCAAATTATAGTATTTATGCTTGGGAGCATTATGTTTCATTAATGCCAACCATTCCAGAGTTAATCATTCGCCAAGGTAAACGCCTTAAAAAAAGAATGTGGGTTGCTGACTCAACTGGGGTTGAATTAAGTGGTACCAAATTTTTAACCGCCGTGCTTTCAATGTCGAAAGTATTAGAGCCACATATGCGTGAGCAAGAAAGAGTAGGGATTTGTTTGCCGCCCAGTGTTGGTGGTGCAATGGCGTTAACTTGTATTTTACTCCAGGGTAAAACAATGGTTAACCTTAACTATACCGCATCAACTTCGGCACTTAATGCCGCAATTGAAGAGGCTGAAATTAAGACAATTATTACCTCTGGTAAATTTATAGAACAATTAAAAACAAAAGGTTTTTTCTTAGAGGAAGTTTTCTCGCATAGTAATATCGTTCTGCTTGAGGATATTAAACAGCAAATTGATAAAACTACGCTGCTTGCAAACTTATTGCGTGTAAAAATGTATAGTGCAGATCATTTAATTCGTAGCCATGTGACAAAAGTTTCTACAAATCATACAGCTGCTATCTTGTTTAGTAGTGGTAGTGAGGGTAAACCTAAAGGCGTTGAGTTAACGCATAAAAACCTAGTAGGTAATATCAAGCAAGGCACCATTTTAATGGAAGCCAAGCATAATGATGTTGTGCTAAGTATTTTGCCAATTTTCCATGCATTTGGATTAACTGCAACCGCATTATTACCACTTGTTGAGGGTATTCAAAAAGTGTGTCATCCAGACCCGACAGATGGCCTTGCCTTAGGTAAATTGGTGAAAAAATATAAAGCGACTTTATTAACAGGTACGTCTACCTTTTTGCGCTTGTATACGAAGAATCGTCAAATCAAACCTGATATGTTTGAATCGCTACGTTTAATTGTGGCAGGTGCTGAAAAGCTATTACCTGATGTGCGAGATGGCTTTGCTAAAAAGTTTAATAAAACTGTGCTGGAAGGGTATGGTGCAACCGAACTTAGCCCTATTTCCGCTTGTAACCAATTAGATACGCCTGATAAGCAGAAAAACTATGTCGGTACCGTTGGGCCATCTGTTCCTGGTTCACGTTTTATGATTATTGATCCGTCCACTTTGGAAGAATTACCTATTGGTGAAGAAGGTATGATTACCCAGGGCGGTATTAATGTAATGAAAGGTTATTTGAATAATATTGCCAAAACACGTGAAGTGGTATTTACGCGCCATAAAATACGCTGGTATCAAACAGGCGATAAGGGTCGTTTAGATGAAAATGGCTATTTAACTATTCTTGATCGTTATTCTCGCTTTGCAAAATTAGGAGGTGAAATGGTGAGCCTTGCTGCGGTAGAGGCAGAACTAATTCAGTTATTTAATAATGAAGAATACCTGTCTCTTATACACATCTCCGAGCCCACGAGACA
>CAJXRW010000148.1 GCA_913060525.1 uncultured Gammaproteobacteria bacterium | reverse complement strand
ATCTACACAGAGTAGATCGTCGGCAGCGTCAGATGTGTATAAGAGACAGTAGTTGTAGATTGGTTAAAAGCACATTTTGCTCAAAGTACTATAGAAATATTTTATTATAGTGAAATTAGATGAAGCTTTTTAATAAAATAATTAGTTACCTAGCTCTGGGTCATGTGCAGCAGTAAACATTTGCATATTATCAGAATAATCTACTTCTACTTCAATTAGGCTAGGTAGATCATTTTTCAATGTTTCTGCATAAGTGCTAGCAATATCATCAGGATTCGTAATGTAATACCCTTTCGTACCAAATCCTTCAGCAAACTTAGGAATATTGAGGGCACCAAGTTTAACGCCTGATTCACGTTTATATTTCATAATTTGTTGTTCTTTAACCATGTCATAGTTACCATCGCGCCAAATGAAATGGGTTAATTTGATTTTTTCACGCACCGCAGTTTCTAATTCCATTGCAGAGAATAAAAATCCACCATCGCCAGAAACAGTAATAATTTTCTTATTTGGATAAGCAAGCTTAATGCCCATGCCCCAAGGTAAAGCAACTCCAAGTGTTTGTTGACCATTACTGAAGAGTAATTGATGAGGTTTATGTGAAATTAAATAACGCGCTAACCACATATAAACACTGCCAATGTCGCAGCAGATTATCGTATCCTCATCCATTATTTTATTAATTTCGTACACTAGACGTAATGGGTGAACAGTACCATCTCTACCTTTTTTATTTTTGCCTTCTTCTATGTGGCTAAATAATTCATTATGTAGCTCTGGGTATTGTTTTACATTAATTGAGGAAATATGTTTATTTAAGATTGCAACGTTTTCGTGGATATTGCCCAGAAGCTCACAGCTTGGTTGATATTGGTTATGAATATTTGCTGGCGTGTAGTCAATATGAATAATGTCACGAGACATGTCCGCATTCCAAATTTCAGCATCATATTCAAATAAATTATACCCTACTGTTATAACAAGATCTGATCCAGCTAGTAATCTATCACCAGGTTGGTTTTTGAAAAGACCAACTCGACCATAAAAACATTCGACTAAATCTTTTGGAATGACGCCTGCGCCTTGATACGTTGAGATAACAGGTATTTTATGCTTTCTAACGAACTCAATTACGGCCTTAGTGTTTTCATCACGAGTTGCTTCTTGACCGATTAAAAGAACTGGTTGTTTCGCTTTTGCAATTTTTGCACAAGCTTCATCAATCGTTGAGATACTTGCGTGTCCGTATGCTATATTAGGTAGATGATGACAGGGTTGCGCATTGGTTTGGGATTTTAGAACATCTTGAGGGAAGCTGATAAAGCAAGCACCAGACTTAGGCGCAGTTGCCACTCTAAATGCATTGGCAATGGCTTCTGGAATAACATCTGCGCAAGTAACTTCTATACTTGACTTAGTAACTGGTTTTAAAAGTTCAGCGTTATCGGTATTTTGATGAGTTTCTTTAAATTTCATGTCTAAGCCAACATTTCCGCCTAGCGCCACGATTGGGTCACCTTCAGTTGTCGCTGTTAACAAACCTGTGGGTAAATTTGCAACACCTGGTCCTGACGTAACCAGAACAACGCCTGGTTTTCCAGTCTTGCGGCCATATGCCGCAGCCATGAATGCAGCATTCTGTTCATGGCGACAAAGTATTAATTTAATATTTGAATCAACTAGTGCATCAAAGACGGTGTCTATCTTTGCGCCTGGTATTCCATATATAAATTCTACACCCTGCGCTTCAAGGCATTTTACAACTAGTTGTGCAGCCGTTTGTGTCATTTCATTCTCCGTTTATTAAAAAATATCGCTATTTAGTTTTAGCCATGACTGTGAGTAAAATCAACTTTTATAGATTAAAATTTGACAAATACTTCTAGTGAAAATTTACTTATCCTAGTTACAATATTTTTTACATGTGAATTATATTATGCAGATTTCTAAATTTTTTTTCGCTTGTTTATGTGGTGGGTTATGTATGGGCTTATATGCTGGTGATATTTTTACTGTGCCTCAAAATGATCTTCCGCTTGAACAAACGAAATATGATATGACTATGAATGTTGAAATAAATGTTTATGGAAATTCGCTGGAAGTGTCCGAAGTTGAAGAGACTATGACGGATAATGTTAATCCCTATACAATTCGGAATATGCGAACAAGTATTGTCAGGACAAGAATAATTGAGAATGATTTTGTAAGTGTTCATGTTTTACAAACTAGCCCATCAGAAATAGAGACTTTCACTGAAAATCTTTTTACAGGGAATGCGGGAGAAGATATTAATAACAGTTTATCAAGCCTTGAACGAAATGGTAGCAATTAGAAAACAGCTTTTAGCTTGATTCCTGTTACAAATAGCTGACGATTATCCTGGCAACATTTATTATGGCGATATGATCTTATTGAAGCATCTATACAAACATGGCATATTCCTTTCGCAAAATAACTGTAAACACTCACTGAACGTCGTTCAGAACTACTGGAGAACACCTTGGAATTTCACTATTACATCACGCTATTTGTCGCAATGTTAGCCATTATGAACCCTTTGGGTACAGTTGCGATTTACGCAGGTCTCGTTGCTGACCGCACTGATGCAGAACAAAAACAACAGGCAAGAATCGCTTCGATTGCAGTACTTATCATACTGTGTCTAATTACATGGGCTGGGCCTTACATTTTAGATTTTTTTGGAATAAGTGTTGCTGCTTTTGAATCTGCTGGTGGTCTCATCATCATTTTACTAGGTTTGTCCATGATGAGCGGACATGATGAAAAAAGTCATAGCAACATGCATCACACAGATTCAGAGCACGAAGAAGCATTACAAAAAGAATCCATTGCCGTCGTCCCATTATCTATACCAATTATTGCAGGGCCAGGTGCAATCTCGACAATTATCATACATTCTCACAAATTATCAGGTTTTGTAAATCACATACTTACCACGATAGTTTGCATTCTCTTGGCTGCAATTATTTTTCTATGCTTATATTATTCCAACAAAATTAAACAACTTTTAGGTAATGGTGGCATTAAAATTGCCACAAGAGTAATGGGCTTAATATTAACGGCGATTGCGTTTGAAATGCTTGGGTCAGGTTTAATAAAACTACTACCTGGACTTGCTGCTTAATTCGAACTGTAATAAAACTATAGGGCGCCCTATAATTCAGTTTTAAAATACAAACTTTATTCGTCCGCAACCTAGTCATCTCTTTTAGTAATAACTCATTCTGTCTGATAGCTCGCCAATTAAGCAAAACAAGGAACATCTCCAATAACTTCAGGTGATACTCCAGGCACACAATCAAACAATGTATTCAAAACGAATATAGAAAAAAATCTGCCCTTAACTAACAATATTGATATATCTTAATTAAGATTAAACGTAAATATCATTTAATTTAGAGGAAGTTATGGGCATAAATATCAAAAAAGATGCGAAAGGTAACAGATATGTGGAAACCGACAAACGCGGTTATAATTTAATCCATGATCCATTATTAAACAAAGGGTCTTCCTTTACACTGGATGAAATGGATGAATTGAAATTAAGAGGCATTGTTGCACCACATCACTCGCCTCTTAATGAGGTCGTAGAAAAAATATATCACGTTGTTCAGGCAAAGAATACCAACCTGGAGCGCCATATCTATCTACGTGGACTACAAGACAGAAATGAAACTTTATTTTATGCCCTATTGGTTCAATATCCAGTTGAAATGATGCCACTTGTCTATACCCCTTATGTTGGTGAAGCCTGTGAAAAATTTAGTGAAATATATCGTCGCCCTCGCGGTCTTTTTATTCGTTATGAAGATCGTGACCATTTAGATGAAATTCTAGATCATCATTACTTTGATGACACCCAAGTGATTGTGGTAACAGACGGTGGAAGAATATTAGGCTTAGGCGATCAAGGTGCTGGCGGCATGGGAATTCCAATTGGAAAACTTTCTCTTTACACCGCATGCGCTGGCGTTGCGCCAGAAAAAACATTACCTATTTTATTAGATGTTGGTACAGATAATGAGACGCTGCTGAATGACCCACTTTATATTGGCTCAAGACACAAACGCATTGGAGAAGATGAATACATCAAATTTGTTGATATGTTCATTAATGCCATTAAAAAACGTTTTCCAAATGTATTACTACAATGGGAAGATTTCGCACAAAACCATGCATTAAAATTACTCAATAAATATCGAGATGATTTATGTACTTTTAACGATGACATTCAAGGTACAGCAGCAATTGTTACGGGTGCATTGTTATCGGCAACCCACGCTGCTGAAGCCCCAATTTCCAAGCAAAAAGTAGTTGTAGTTGGCGCTGGATCTGCTGGATGTGGAATTAGTAATTTAATTGTTAAAGCAATGGAAGATGAAGGCCTAACAAGAGAAGAGGCATTAAACAATGTTTATCTTGTTGATCGATTTGGTCTATTAACCGATAACCTGGAAAACCTCGATTTCCAGGAACCATTTGTTAAACCTTTCAATTCATTAAAAGGCTGGGAAGTATCAAATAAAAATAATATCTCATTGTTAGAAACCGTCACCTATGCAAAAGCCACAATGATATTAGGTGTCTGCGCTCAGGGCGGCATCTTTAGTGAAGAAATCATCAAACAAATGGTTAAGAACTGTAACCACCCTATTGTTTTCCCTATCTCCAATCCAAATAAAAAAGCAGAAGCTGACCCAGCTGATGTTTATAAATGGACAGATGGCAAAGCCATTATCGGTACAGGTAGTCCATTCCCACCGTTAACAGTCAACGGTAATCCAAGGCGTGTTGATCAAGTCAATAACTGTTATATATTCCCTGGTCTTGGTCTAGGTATTCTTGCTATTGGCGCAACTCGTGTCACTGACCATATGTTTTTAACCGCGGCTCAAGCATTAGCTGAACTGTCGCCAGCTAAAGAAGACAAAACAGCAAATTTATTACAACCATTAACCAATATACGTCCTATCTCTAGACATGTTGCCATTGCTGTTGCTAAAGAAGCGTATGAATCAGGATTAACACCACACAAGAACCTATCAGGTACTGATATAGAAAAAATGGTTGATGATGCGACCTGGGTACCAGAATATTTACCTTACAGATATAAAGCATTATAATACTGACTACTAACTTCTGGTTCTCGATGACAACACAGCCCCTAGATCTCTATATTTTTCAAAAAAGCCTATTATCTAAAAATTGTTTTATAGCAGGAAATGCTTTTGTGATGTCATTATAATGATGCCCCTGTCCTGACTGAATATCAGTCTTTGCGTTGGGCAGTATATCCAATGAGTCTTGGTAGTGACATAAATGGTCATCTTGCTGTAATAACAATAAATAATCCTCTTGGTGCATTGATTTTTCTGGGATTAAACGAGCAATGCCATTAATCATATCATCTGTAATCTCTACAATGCCCCCATCAATATTACTGATATGGAAACGCGGAAAAGAGGACATTATTTTAGTAAATCTAAGTCCAGGGTTTAACAAAATTGCCAGGTCAATATCTTTACGTGTTTGCTTAATAATGTGCGCAAAAACACCACCCATTGAATTACCAAAGATAACTTTTCTAGCTTGATGATTGTTATCTAAAAGCCTATGTATCTGAATTAACGCTTCACGTGAATCATGCCCTAGTTGTGGGGCATCAATATGCACATCAGGATAATGCCGTTTTAACCACTGTTTCAGCTCCGTGGCACCCACCCCATTGGCTGAGCCATTAAATCCATGTAAATATAAAAAATAAAATGGCAAAATATTAACCTCTAAATATTGTTATCTACCATAAAGTATAGCGCGATCGTTTGCCAAGAATAAAAATATCTGACATAAAATTTAATCCATTATTACGCAATAATACGTAGTCCAAACTATACTAAAAAAGTAAACATTCTGTCTCTTATACACATCTGACGCTGCCGACGATCTACTCTGTGTAGAT
>CAJXRW010000147.1 GCA_913060525.1 uncultured Gammaproteobacteria bacterium | reverse complement strand
GCTCAGTATATTTCATCGGAAAAACTTTTCAGAAAAGAAAGACCTGTTATGCCAGTTACCAATGGACTTGAAAAATAGGGCAACCAGATTGATTGCCAGGAATGCAATTGAGTCTTTGGATGCATCGAATAAGCAGGATTTCCAGCATTACTTGGAACGTATTTCATCATTCGACAAAGATGACTTACCAATCGACTTCAAAGGAAATACGCGAAGATCGATTGAGCAAGTGTTTGAAGATATTCAGCAGTTGCGAGAAACTCAGTTAACTGATGAGCAACTTGCTCTGCTTAATGAATTAGAGTCTTATATTTCTTAAATAAAGTGGGTGAAATGGAAAATACATATAAGCTGAGTGATATATTATTTTCAGTGAAGCAGTTGATTCAAGAATGTTTCTACGATGATATTTGGGTTGAAGCTGAATTATCAGATTGGAAAATTAATAAATTCTCTGGTCACGCCTATGGTGAATTAGTTGAGCATGATTCAAAAGGTAAAAAAATGGCTGCTTGCCGATTTACATGCTGGAAATATAAAGTTTTTGAAATTAACTCAGTCTTTAAAAACCTCACAGGAGAGTCGATTAAATCGGGTATTAAGGTGAGATTACAAATCAAACTGAGTTTCTCAGAAATTTATGGGTTTTCAGCTAATATTCTGGATATAGACCCTAGGTTCACTTTGGGTGATTTGCAAGCAAATATTCAAGATATCCTTAAAAAATTGGCTGATAAAAAAATAGATCAGCAGAACCAATCTTTAGAAAATCCGTTTGATTATTTTAATGTGTCGGTTATATCTTCTCCAAATGCTGCGGGTTTGGAAGATTTTAAGCAAATCGCTAATAGCTTGGAAAGTGATGGTTTGTGTGTGTTTAATTACATAGATGCTTTAATGCAGGGTGAAGAATGTGCTTCATCGGTAATTAAGGCATTAAATAAAGTTAAAGCGTTGCAGGTAAATACGGCGCAAGATTGTGTTGTCATATTAAGAGGAGGTGGTTCAATCCTTGATTTGGCTTCCTTTAATAATTATGATTTATCTGAAGCTGTATGCACTTTCCCTTTGCCAGTTTTTTGTGCGATAGGTCATGAAAAAGATCAAAGTGTCATTGATATAATTGCGAATAAATCTTTTGGTACGCCATCAAAGGCCGCACAGTTTATAGAAAAAACCATATTAAATAATGCAAAAGAAATGATTCAGTTTTACGATAATATTCATAGGTCTGTAACAGAGGCACTTAATTTGGCAGCTACACAGTTGCAGAATTTTAGTGGAAATATTACAAAATCTGTTGAATATCATTTAGATAAAGCGACTCAATCTCTGTTTGAAAAAAAGAAAAATATTGATACTGATATTATCAACCTGCTGGTTCATTCACAGGTTTCAGTTGAGCATGCATATAAGCTTGTATTGGCTAATAGTGTGGAACAAACTTTGAAAAAAGGTTATTGCGTTGTGAAAAATAAGGGTGGTGTTGTGTTGACAAAAAATCAAGCTGATAACATGGGTGTACAATCATTATTGTTCCACGATGGAGAATATCAATTATGGCAAAATTAACTTATAAAGAAGCATATTTGAGGCTACAAGAATTGTCTGAGCAGGTTAATCATTTGGATTTGTCTGAGATTGATAAGCTAGTAGATATTACAGAGAAAGCAAACAAATATATTGGGGTTTGTGAAGATCGAATAAAAATAATTCGAGATAAACTTAAAAATCTTTCCAATTCATAACAAGATGGGTATAGAAACACCAGTTTGGTTAAGTTGGAGCACAGGCAAGGATAGTGCTTGGAGCTATTTTTTACTTTCTAAGAGCGAACAATATAAGCCAACCACAATATTTACTACAGTAAATGAAAAATATCATCGTGTTGCCATGCATGGTACACAGCTAGTAATATTAACGGCTCAGGCTGAAAGGTTAGGCGTTGACTTAAAGACGATTTTGATACCAGATGTTTGTGATAATGATGTATATAAAAATGCAATGTTTAGTTTTATGCAACGAGCAAAAGAAGAAAAAATAAAAACCTTTGCTTTTGGTGATTTATTTTTACAAGATATACGTGAATATAGAGAAAGTCAGATGAAGTCAAAAAGCATGCAAGCAATATTTCCAATTTGGGGAATGAATACGAAAGAATTAGCTTATGAAATGATTGATAATGGCTTTAAAGCAATAATTAATTGTATTGATACAAAACAAATCTCAGAAGAATTCCTTGGTAGAGAATTTAATCAAGATTTTATAAGAGATTTACCAGAGACTGTTGACCCTTGTGGGGAAAATGGTGAATTTCATACATGTGTATATGACTCACCAAGTTTTTCTAAACCAATTTCTTTAAAATTGGGTGAAAAGAAAGTATCACAACAATTTCAATTTATAGATTTAATGGTTGATTAACTGCCTGTTTGAGTCGCTGTTGGCGCTATATTAATTGATTCATTGGCAACAGTTGCACCATTCTTGGTAATAACCTGAACTTCCCATATACCATTACAGGCTTGATCAGTATATAAACTTGTTACTGGGCGCTTTGCAGAAGATATATCATTAGTGTCTTTGTATTTAGTAATGGGTAGTTGGGTGTTATGACAAGTTGTACCTTTTGGGGCTACCCATTTTAGATATAAGTCACCTTGTTTAGCATTTTCCCAATTAGTGCTAAGCTTGGCGATAATTTGGTCATCTTTTTGCGATAGTTTGATTGTGGCTGTTGGTTGAGGATTTTCTTGCGGTGAGTTGCTGTTATCAGTAGCCGCTTTTGTTGTATTGCTTGATTCATTATCGGGAGCACTTGCGGGCATTTTTTCAACAGCATTAGAGGCCGTGTCTAAAGTATCAGCAGGTGTTGGTACTGGTGGTTCACCAGTTTCTGGGACTGGCGGGTTATTTGCACAACCTGCCAAAAATGCAGCTAGTAAAGTAGTAGATGCTAATAAATGTAATTTATTCATATAAGTTTCCTTTTTCTTGTACTCATAATTATTTATATATTAATGTGTTACAGTTTTGTAGGAAGTGCACAACTTGTTTACAAGAAAATAAAAAAAGATATACCTTTTGCTGGAAATAACAAATAATATTATGTTCGGGAAAATGAATTGGAGTTAAATTATCTTAAATCAAAAGCTTAAAGTATTGCAGTCTGTATTTGGTCATAATGAGTTTCGTGCATTTCAGGAAGAAACAGTTGATACCATTTTATCTGGTAATGACGTATTAACAATCATACCGACAGGAAGTGGTAAGTCGCTGTGTTATCAATTGCCTGCAATTATTATGGATGGTGTGACAATTGTTGTGTCACCTTTAATTGCCTTGATGCATGATCAGGTTGTGGCGCTTAAAGCTAATGGAATAAAAGCAGCGATGATTAGCTCCGCAAACAAAGCGTTTGATAATGAAGAAATTCTATATCAAGCGCAAATAGGTCAGCTAGACCTTTTATATGTTTCACCAGAACGATTGACAACAAAAAACTTTTTAGATGAACTTAGGACAATAAAAATAAGTTTTTTTGTAATTGATGAGGCTCACTGTGTAAGTGAATGGGGACATGAGTTTCGAGAAGATTATCGTCGCTTAGGTATAATTAAACAAAATTTTCCTAAAGCGCATATAGCTGCTTTTACTGCTACAGCTACTCAAATAGTAGAAAAAGATATAGTTAAGTCTTTATCTTTACAAAACAATAAAATATTTCGTGGTAAAACCTACCGTGATAATTTAATGATTCGAACTCAAAAACGTGTCGATAATGGTTATGCACAGCTATTAGATTTTATTCAGCACTACCCAAATCAAAGTGGTATTGTGTATACATTATCAAGACGTGAAGCTGAGCAAGTTGCCGAATACTTAAAGTCAAAAGGCTATAATTCTGCGCCATATCACGCAGGTTTGAGTGCTCGAATCAGGGAGCGAATTTATCATGGGTTTGCTACAGATAATACGCAAATAATTGTCGCTACCATTGCTTTTGGTATGGGTGTGGATAAAAGCAATATTCGTTACGTTGTTCATATGACTATGCCTAAAACAATTGAAAACTATTATCAAGAAATTGGTCGTGCTGGTCGTGATGGTCTGCAGAGTGAAACGATGTTGCTGTACTCAAAAAGTGATGAGCTACGACGTCAAGGTTTTATGTACAATATTGAGGATGAGGAATATAAGAAACTTTTGGTAGAGAAATTAAGACACATGTATCATCTCGCATCTGGCGCTGAGTGTCGACATAAGGAGATTGCGGAATATTTTGGTGATGATATTAACAATTGTAAAAGTCACTGTGATAATTGTACGAAAGGGAAAATTGAACAAGCTGATATTTCTATCAGTGCTCAGAAAGCCCTGCTTGCCATTAAAGAAACGGGTGAAAGTTCAGGTAGTACTCATATCATTAGTGTATTAAGAGGTTCTAAAAATCAGGTTATTCGTGAATTAGGTCATAATGAAATATCTTCATACGCATCTGGTCTAGATAAAACAAAACAAGAATGGTCTGCAATCATTGAAAGATTGTTAGAGGTTGATGCTATAGATATAGTCGATAATCGTATATTAACGTTATCTAGTTTTGGTAAAGAGGTCTTAGAAGGTAAAGCAAGCATTAGTATTGACCAAGATAAAATTGGTAGAATTATGGCGATTAAGCCAACAATACAACAAGTTATTGGTAATGCCTACTTTGATATGTTTAAGAAGAAACGTAAAGAAATTGCCGATAAGCTTGATATTCCAGCCTATACAATATTTAGCGATAAAGCATTATTAGAAATTGCTCAAAAACTTCCTATTACTCGTAATGAAATGCTTTCAATTAGCGGAGTGGGGGAGACAAAATTTGAGCGGTATGGCAAACAGTTTATTGAATTGGCAGTCGCCTGTAAGCTAGCGGAAACTGCATTTGCTATAAAATAATTACTTCTTAGCTAGCAAGCTGGTTATTATCTTTCTCTTTTTTGATTAATGCGGCTAAATTATTCATGGCTTCTATTTGAATTTGTCTTACTCTTTCGCGAGTTTTACCAATATGTTTAGCAATATATTCAAGCGTACAAGTAGAATAACCTCTTAAGCCAAAACGCATGTTAATGACTTCTCTTTGAATTGGAGAAAGTTCATTTAAAAGACTTTGGATATATTTATCTGTTAATGCTCTCTCAACACAAAGTTCTGGCTCGTGATTCTTGTTTGCAGAAATGGTGTTCGACAAGCTGCTAGATGATGTTGAAGTTTCAGAATCATCAATTGATTGAATAGGATAGGTTAAGATTTTTTTAGCTTCTACTTCTTTTACGTCACAGTCTAATTCAAATGCGAGCTCTTCATCTTTTGGAATGCGGTTATTCTCTTTTCTAAAGTTACGTTCAGTTGATTTGATTTTATATATCTGATGTAAGATATGTCCAGGAATTCTGATTAACCTTGCTTGGTTACCAATGCCTCTGTCAATACTTTGTTTAATCCACCAAGTTGCGTAAGTTGAAAATCTAAATCCTTTTGTTGGATCATATTTCATTACGGCGTGCATCAGTCCAAAATTACCTTCTGCAATCAGGTCTAATAAATTTAAACCTCTATTCATATATCGCATCGCGATTTTTACTACTAGCCTTAGATTGGCTTGAGTCATCTTGTCTTTTGCTCGTTTAGATCCTTTTTGCGCCAAAGTGGCGTATCTGCGTTCTTGTTTTGCATTAAGTAATGGAATTTGACCAACTTCTTTAAAATAGGCTTTAACTATTGCATGTTCTTCGTATTCTTGTGCTGCTTTAGAATCAGCTGTGAGTGTTCGTTGATTGATTTTATTAGACATTATGCACTCCTGGTAGATTTTATATTTATTATAACCTTATCCAGTATAGAAATCAGACTTTAGAAAGTCAAATTTGATGTTTATTTTATATACTGTATTGTTCCTGTCTCTTATACACATCTCCGAGCCCACGAGACAGGCAGAAATCTC
>CAJXRW010000146.1 GCA_913060525.1 uncultured Gammaproteobacteria bacterium | reverse complement strand
AGCGTCAGATGTGTATAAGAGACAGGACTACTATTGACGCAACGCTTTCAATGGAGCTGATTACCCAAGCAGCCGTTTATGCCACAAAGAATATTCAACACGTGTTAGATATTGGCTGTGGCGCAGGAAACAATGTTATTAAGCTCTCTCATGTGATGGGAAATGATTTTAACGTTGATTTAGTAGACCTTAGTCAACCAATGCTGGATAAGGCTAAAGAGCGTATTCAAAAAATAAATAAAGGTACAATTACTACGTACAAGGGTGATATCCGAACAATTCCTTTAGATGAAGGGAAGTATGATGTCATCACCGCAGCAGCAGTATTGCATCATTTAAGAGATGATCAAGATTGGGAAACTGCTTTTAGTAAGATATATCGATTATTAGCCAAAGGTGGTAGTTTTTGGATCACAGATTTAATTACACATGAGATTGCATCGAATCAAAACCTGATGTGGAAACGTTATGGTGAATATTTGGTAACACTTGGTGGAGAAACCTATCGTGATAAAGTTTTTGCTTATATTGATAAAGAAGATTCGCCGCGCCCATTAACTTATCAATTAGACTTGTTAAGAAAAGTGGGTTTCAAACAAGTTGATGTGTTGCATAAAAATTCATGCTTTGCTGCTTTTGGAGCAGTAAAATAACAATATATTATATAATTGATGTTTATAATAATAAGCTGCCTAAAAATTCACTATTCTTCTAGTTAAGGTTCAATATCTTCTCACGGGTTTCATGGATAAAGTAACAAAACAAAAGTTAATCAATGCTGCAAAAGAAGCGCTAAATAATGCTTACTGTATCGTTTCGAATTTTCCTGTTGGCGCGGCTGTATTAACCTCAAAAGGGAATATTTATAAAGGTTGCAATACTGAAAGTGTGATATCTGGAATGGGAGTGTGTGCGGAACGAAGTGCAATTGATCACGCTGTTGCCAATGGTGAGTATCGTTTTGTTGCTATTGCGGTGACATCAAATAAAGAAATACCGATCAAGCCTTGCGGCATGTGCCGTCAATATATTGGTGAATTTGCGCAGGTCAGCCAGCAAAATATTAAAGTGATTATGCTAGGCTCAAATGGGGATGAAATAAATAGCAGCATAGAAGAGCTGTATCCAGATAGTTTTGGTCCAGCAGATTTAGGGATTAATCTTGATCGCTATAGGAAATAATAGTCTTCCTTAACTATACTTTTAATCGTCAATAACATTAGGCGATGAACAATGAAAAACAAGAATAAATATTTTATTTCGGCGTTATTTTTGAGTGCGGTGAATATGGGCTATTGTGACCCAGAAGTATCCACACAGTGGTCCAATAGTTTACCGAATACAAATCAAAGCATTGAATCAGTTCAAAATGAGATGAATGCATCATTAAATAATAATGATACTTCAGATAATGCGAATCAAGTATTTCAACAAGAACAAAATAGGGCTGACACTTTACCATCAAACCCTGAGTTATCTGATGTGGCATTAGATTATCTAACTTTTTGTAATGAACAACTGCCAAATCAGCTGCAAGAAAAATTTGGCGCTACCTTATTATCTTCATCAAATATTAAAACTAAAAAGACACAAAATGGCTTGATACTGAATTATTTAGTCGAAGCACTAAAAGGCGATTTACATCAAGTATATAAAATTAATTGCACGATAAAAAATGGCAAAGCAAAACTGGATATTTCAGAAAAATAAATCAGGTTTGATTGGTGAAGCATTAGCCTCGAGATGCGCGTTTACGTTCGTGCTCTTTGAGATGCTTTTTGCGTAAACGAATACTTTTGGGTGTAACTTCAACAAGTTCATCATCTTCAATAAAGTCTAAGGCGCTTTCAAGCGTTAGTTTAATTGGTGGAGTTAGAATAATTGCATCATCTTTACCTGAGGCTCGCATGTTAGTTAATTGTTTTCCTTTGACAATGTTTACAGTTAAATCATTATCTTTTGAATTTATACCAACAATCATGCCTTCATATACTTCTGTTTGAGGACCTATGAATAATTTGCCACGCGCTTGGATGTTAAATAATGAGAATGCAGTTGATTTACCATCGCAGATAGATACAAGTGTACCATTCTGGCGAGATTCCATTTCGCCACCTTTAACTGGGCCATAATGACTAAATGTTTTGTTTAGGATGCCAGTACCAGAGGTTGCCGTTAAGAACTCAGTATAAAATCCGATTAATCCTCTAGATGGCATAATATATTCCAGTTTAACGCGGCCTTGCCCGTCTGGAACCATATCTTTCATAGATCCTTGGCGTGTGCCTAAGCGTTCCATGATTGTACCCTGATGTGCTTCTTCAACATCAATGGTGACGTGTTCATAAGGTTCATGGAGTTCGCCATCAACTTCTTTTACAATAACTTCGGGACGAGACACGGCAACTTCGTAGCCTTCACGGCGCATGTTTTCTAATAGAATAGATAAATGTAATTCACCACGACCAGAAACTTTAAATTTGTCAGGACTATCTGTATCCTCTACGCGAAGTGCAACATTATGTAATAGTTCTTTTTCTAAACGTGCTGATATTTGACGTGATGTAATAAATTTTCCGTCTTTTCCAGCAAATGGGGAATCATTAACCTGAAAAGTCATACTAATGGTTGGTTCGTCTACACTTAAAGCAGGTAAAGCTTCTGGTTGACCATGGGCACAAACTGTTTCAGAAATTCTTAATGGGTCTACACCCGCAATACACACGATGTCCCCAGCTGAAGCCGTTGGAACTTCAATTTTCTCAAGACCTTTATAGCCAAATATCTGTAATATTTTTGCATTACGTGTTTTGCCGTCATTATCAACTACAGTAACTGGCATATTCGTTTTCATGGTTCCGCGCTTGATACGACCAACCCCTAAAGTTCCAACGTAACTTGAGTAATCAAGCTGTGAAATTTGCATTTGTAGAGGACCTTCTTTATCTACTTGAGGTTCGCTAACATTGTCCACAATGGATTGGAATAAAAATTCCATATCTTCAGTTTTTTGTTGGTGGTCGCCAGTGGCAAATCCCTGTATGGCTGAAGCGTAAATAATAGGGAAGTCTAATTGTTCATCATTTGCACCTAATTTATCAAATAGATCAAAAACCTGATCAATGACCCAATCTGGGCGTGCGCCATCTCTATCAATTTTATTGATAACAACGATAGGGTTTAGACCTTTTTCAAATGCTTTTTGGGTTACAAAACGTGTTTGAGGCATAGGGCCTTCAACCGCATCAACCAGCAATAAGACAGAATCAACCATAGATAAAATACGTTCAACTTCACCACCAAAGTCAGCATGACCTGGAGTGTCTACAATATTAATGCGATAATTCTTCCAAATAAGAGAGGTGTTTTTTGCTAAAATAGTAATACCACGTTCTTTTTCAAGCTCATTCGAATCCATGATACGTTCGACGAGCGCTGCGCGTTTGTCAAAAGTACCAGATTGTTGTAATAACTTGTCTACTAAGGTGGTTTTGCCATGGTCAACGTGTGCAATAATTGCAATATTTCTTAAATTAAGCGACATAAAAATTGATTAGTTAAATAATGTATGAATGATTCTACTGTTGTATTGAAGATGTGCAAGTGTTTTTGATGATAATATAGCTTTGTTTTTTAACTAAGGCGATTTCTTCTATTCACGCCGAGTATACCGATTACACCGCCAATTAAAGCCACTAAAGATGCTAACCAAACGGTTGAAAGAACGGTTAGTGATGACACAATCAGCAGCGCTGCACTAAAGATGACCACTAAAACAAATACTGTAAAATGCTTGTTTTTAAAAAAAGAGGTTATCGCCAGAATTAAAACGATTGCTGAAAGCGTCATCGATATCATACCACTATCATCCATACCTGACATGCCAACAATATGATCTATATTCTGTGTATTCCCTGCTGTATCTTTGTCACCAAGCAAGAAAACTAACGCTAATATAAAACTGACAATTGACGCAAGTGTGGAAATGGTTGCCCCTATTTTTATTGCTGTGTTAGCGATTCTCATGATCTATTACCTCAAATTGAGCTAAGCTATATTATAACTGTACTCATAATCGGCTTTTAATGTCAAATTTACTTGAGTATCAATAAGGTATAATTATTTTTTATTTAGCATATCGTTGCTTTCAGCGTATGCTTGCTCAGTAAAATCGCCCATCCAGTTTTTAATAGACTCAAAATCCTGTATAAATTTTTCTCTAGACTGATTTTGAATGTCAGTATTTTGATTTTGAATGCATTTAACAAACTCATTAATGGTGTTAATACGCTCTTTATCAGACATAATAATATCAGCATAGAGTTCTGGTTTTTGGTTAAAAAGTCTTCCAACAATGTTTAATTCAAATTTGTAATTTGGACTGGATATTTTCCTAAGGCTTTCAATATCAACTTGTTTTTCGTGTAAAAACTTGCCCAAGCAGTATGTAGAAAAATGTTCTATTCCTTGAATAAAATCCATTGCTTCATCATGTTCTTGTGCGGTCATATATGCGATATCGAATCCAAGCCCAGCGATATCATCAATAAACCAATCATATTGTTCTGGATAACGACCCTCACAGCATACAATAACTTGCTCATCAGCAGAATTAATTAATGGTCCAAAAATTGGATGTAATCCCACAACTGGACCTTGGTGATGTTGCAACATACAAGATAAAGGTTTTTGTTTAATACTGGTAAAATCTGCGAGTATCGTATCGTTAGAAATGTATTGGCAAACCCTTTTAATGACACTTTCTGTGATATGAATAGGCGTGGTGATTAATACGATATCATGACTTTTAATATTAACAGGGTTATCCCAATCTTCTTGTTCAAATATTGAAATCTGATAACTGGAATTTTTTGATAAAAAGTGTTTAAACATTTTACCCATTCCACCATCGCCACCAACAAGTAGAATTTTTTTAGTCGTTTTCATACTTGCAACCAAAAAGTAACTGGACCGTCATTCAAAAGAGATACCTGCATGTCTGCACCAAAAATACCTGTTTCAATTTTGTCATAAATTGTTTTGGTATGGTTAACAAAATCAGAAAATAACTGTTTTGCCATATTTGGTGGGGCAGCTTTTGAAAAGCTTGGTCTTAATCCCCTATTTGTATCTGCAGCAAGCGTGAACTGTGGTACTAATAATAAGCCACCATGTATTTGTTGCAGATTGAGATTCATTTGACCATTATTGTCGCTAAAAATTCGATAATTTAAAATTTTCTGAGCTAACTTTTCAATCTTTTGTTTATTGTCTTCTTTTTCAATACCGATTAAAGCTAAAGTCCCATTGTGGATTTGACCAGTTATTTGGTTGTCTACTACTACCTGGGCGTGAGTAACACGTTGAATAAGCGCAATCATAAAAAATCTTACGGAAATAATTAGTATTTTAACGCATTAGTTCTATATGCCTAGCCTAACATCCTTCCAGAAAGTGATATTTTAATAGGCTATATTAGATTAATGAATAATGATAATTATTTGTGAATGGCGGTATTAACAATTAAAATTATGTGGCAACAAACAAAAATGGTATTTTGAATGAGAAATTCAATCGTAATTCTTGGTAGTCAATGGGGTGATGAAGGTAAAGGTAAAATTGTTGATTTATTGACTGATAAGGCAAAAGCTGTGGTTAGGTTCCAAGGGGGGCATAACGCTGGACATACACTTGTCATAAAAGGTGAGGTAACAAAATTACGCTTAATCCCGTCAGGGATATTGCATGAGGGCGTGAAAAGCTTAATCGGAAATGGCGTTGTATTGTCGTTAGATGCACTAATTGGCGAAATGAATGAATTGGAAGAAAAGGGTGTGCCAGTTAAAGAACGCTTACAAATATCGCAGGCTTGTCCTTTAGTATTTCCAGTTCATGTTCTGTTAGATGAAGCGCGTGAGAAAAAATTAGGTGACTCGAAGATTGGTACGACTAAACGTGGTATCGGTCCCGCTTATGAGGATAAAGTAGCAAGAAGGGCAATTCGTCTCGGCGACCTTAAATCTGTCTCTTATACACATCTCCGAGCCCACGAGACAGGCAGAAATCTC
>CAJXRW010000145.1 GCA_913060525.1 uncultured Gammaproteobacteria bacterium | reverse complement strand
ACGAGATTTCTGCCTGTCTCGTGGGCTCGGAGATGTGTATAAGAGACAGATTTGATATTGTCTTGTTGGATATTATGTTGCCTGGAAAAAATGGTTTTGAATTGTGCAAATTAATTAGAGAAGTTTCAAACATTCCCATTATCATCATTAGTGCGCTGGAGCAAGACACAGATAGGATTTTGGGTTTAGAAATGGGCGCTGATGATTATTTGCCTAAGCCATTTAATACGCGTGAATTATTAGCTCGTATTAATGCACTATTAAGAAGAACCGAAGGTAATTTCAAATCTCAAACGATGTTAGCAGGAAATATGATTACATTTGAAACATGGCGTTTGGATCGGCATGCACATCTTTTATTTAATGAACAGGATGAAGTAACGACGTTAAGTAGTAAAGAATTCAGATTGCTTGAATTATTTTTACAGTATCCAAATCAGATTTTATCGCGTGATCAAATTATGGATCAAATTTATGATAAAACTTGCGATCCATTTGATCGCACAATTGATGTGTTGATAGGGAGAGTGAGAAAAAAAATAGAAAGAAATCCAAAAATACCAAAGTTTTTACAGACCATTCGCGGCGAGGGTTATATGTTGAAAGTGAACAAATCATAATGCTGAAGATGAAAACAACCTTGGCTAAAAAGTTATTTTGGGTGCTTGTTTTGGGCCTGGTATTCTTGAGTCTATTGATGGGAATTATTCTATATCAAATTCAGGATGCATTTAATCACCCTGCCTTTAATCCTGTGACTCAAATGAAGTTTCAGAAGATTATTAATAATGTTGAATTATCGGATAAGCAACTTCAAAATAACCTGGATAAAGTGCGAGGTATTGAGGTTAAAAAAATATCTAAAATAACGAATCGTCTAAACCAGTTACCAGTTATAATTGTTGGTGATTATAAGTTCCCAGTAATTATGCCAGGGCCTTTTATATTGAAGCATCAAAATAGCCTGTATTTGATTAAATTTAATCGGTTTTTCCAATTTACATTGATGACAGCAATTTATATCCTCGTCTTGATACTGTTATTTTTATTGGCTGTATCATTATGTTATTGGGTGATTAGAGCGATTGAAAAGCCTGCCTATATGGTTATATCAGCATTGAAAAAATTGTCTGAAAATATATATGCAGATATTAAACTTTCAAATGATAGTGAAATAACAAAAGCAATTTCTGATGACTTATATCAATTGCAGAATGCGTTAAAAAAAGCCTTGAGCAGTCGTACTGACATGTTGGCAGCCATTTCACATGATCTAAAAACACCCATTACGCGCCTAAAGTTAAGGACTGAACTGTTGGATGATGAAATAGCCCAGAAAGGATTGTTGAAAGATATTGAAGAAATAGAGCAAATGATAGGTAGTATCATTAGTTTTTCAAAAGCATTTGTGAATGATGAGCGTGTCGTTACTTTTAATTTATCTGAACTTGTCGAATCTATTGCGCAAAATTATATTGATATGGGGTTTAGTATCCAAACGCAATTAGAAAATCATATACAATACAAGGGGCGGATAGTGAGCATAAAAAGAGCGGTAAGTAATGTATTAGATAATGCTGTGAAATATGGGAAGCAAAATATTTTATTACAATTAGTTCAGAGTGATAACTATATTCATTGTGTGGTTTCAGATACAGGTCAAGGGATCAAGCCAGAAAATTTTGATAAGATTATTCAACCGTTTTTCCGTGAAGATGCAACTCGAAATAATGCAATAAAAGGTTCTGGTCTAGGGCTAAGTATTACCAGCGAAATTCTTCGTTCCTGTGGTGGAAATTTGAAATTTGAGATAAATCAGCCATCTGGATTGTTAGTGGTCATTGAGCTACCTAAACAAGAAAAGATTTAAGTGTTGTATCTGCCAATATTACAGGAGAGGGTATAAAAGTTATTGGCAGATAACACAACGCCCACATCGTAATGGATCTATTCATTTTATGTCAACCCTCTTTTTAATAAATCAATCTATTTGTTTTTAGGTGGTGACATTAGTGAATACAAGGCATACAATGCCGATAAGTCTCTCAATGCTGTACTGCAAAAATTCTTTTGTAATATCGAGGGAGATAAAATTAAAAGGAGGAGTTTTACTTAAATGAGGAAACTAACACAACAGAGCCAACAAACGATAAACGACATAGCAAATAGATATGGATTAAGCCAAGATGCAGTTCTGCACATGCTTGATGCAGTCATTGCTGGTGGCGGTACAATGGCGCAATTTAATTGTCCCGAACTAGGTGGTGGTGGTCAATGGATGCAAGGTGGCATGACCATGGTTGGCGATATGTTTAATAATGGTTTAAAAGCAACCGTTGATAACTTATGTTCTGAATTATCTAACCTTACCGCAAATCAACAGGTATATGAGCAGCCTGCTAAAAATCAAAATCAAGGGTCTGGATTTCAAATGCAAGGTGGTAATAATTGGTGGCCTGAAGGTTTGGGATCGCCAAATTCTACTGGTGGTCAAAACAATACCCGTTATGCGTATTTTAGTGGTTCAAATAGATTGGCAGTAGATATAAATGGACAAGTGACGGTTTATGATACGCTTGATCACCAGATAGGTGGCGTTTCACAGCAGCAAGGTTCTGGTAATTCAATGACGTTTACAAGCCAGTATGGTACGGTAAATGTTTCATCGTTGCCGATTGCTAACCAAAATGGTCAGAACCAGCCGCAACAAGAGCAAAATCAGCCTTCTATTGAAGTGCCTGAGCAAATTGCATACTCTGATCCGGCACCAGCGCCTATGGCAAGTCAGAATTTATCAAATATTACTACCAATGAAGTTATTTCATTGTTAGAGCAACTTGGTAAGCTCAAGGAAATTGGTGTATTAACCGATGATGAATTTAATAACAAGAAAGCTGAGTTATTAAGTAAAATTTAATACTAATGTACTCAATTTAGCCTTGACTATTAAATCATAAAAAGAGTGTTTCAGGGCAAATTATAAAAAATAATCTACAGATCAGTCTGTTATATCATCTTTATAACAGTTGCTATCTTTGTTCAATGATAAATCACTTCTATTTGCTTGGCTGGTAACAGGAATTATCCTGGAATCAACAGTATATGTAGTAAAATAAAAAACATTATTTAGTCTATAAATGGTTCGTTGCAACAATATTCAGTACACTTTCTATAAAGAAATTATTTATTAACCAATAGGGAGTATTTATGAAGATAGAGGATATTAAGAAAAATGCTTTTGCGATGCCATTAACGTCGCCCAGTGCATTAAAAATTGATTATAAATTTAAAAATAGAGAATATTTAATTATTTCTTATGAAACAGATATGGAAGCCTTAAAGCGTGTTGTTCCAGAGCCGCTTCAGGTAACAAGTAATATTGTTAAGTTTGAATTTATGAGGATGCCTGACGCACATGGTTTTGGTAGTTTTACTGAGTCAGGGCAAGTAATAGAAGTGGAACTAGATGGCAAGAAAGGCACCTATTCACATGCCATGTATTTAGATAATTTGGCACCGATTGCTGCAGGCCGTGAAATTTGGGGATTCCCCAAGAAATTTGGAAAACCAAATTTAGTTGTAGATGCTGATACATTGGTCGGAACTCTTAAATATAATAATGCAGACGTTGCAATTGGCACAATGGGCTTCAAATATCATGAGTTAGATTTAAAAGCAACTCAAGAATCTATGGAAAAGACACCAAACTACTTATTGAAAATTATTCCACATGCAAATGGTAAAGAAGCAGCAATCTGTAAATTAGTTAGGTACTTTTTGGAAGATGTGACAGTCAAAGGTGCCTGGACAGGTCCTGCTGCGTTACAATTATTTGAACATGCGTTAGCGCCAGTAACTGAACTGCCTGTGAAACGTGTGGTTACAGGAACACATATCGTGGCTGACTTAACACTTGGGTTTGGTGAGATTATGTATGATTATTTGAAGTAGGAAATACTTTTATATTAATCTACTTCAATATCTCCATCTAACGTATAAATAGTTAGTCCAGCTTTATGTTTTTTATCCCAATATTCATGGTTTTGTTCATAAAGCTCTTTGGTATTATTGTAACCCATCTCTCTGTGCATTTCACAAGCGCTCTTACTAAAGTTATAGTCTTTGCTGCCTAGTTCAGTGCCTGTGGGTGAGTGGTAAACTAGATGAACGAGATCAATTTGATGGGAATAACCCAGCTTCATGATATCCTGTACTTTTGGGTCTTTACGCTGTTCGGGCGTCAGTTTTTTTGTTAAAAAATGAATGGCGCTGGAAAGGTTGTCAGATGTGGCATATAAGCTAGTGGCTCTTTTGGAACGAGAAGAATACTGAATGTCTTTTACTCTTTCTGCCATTCCATCCATGCTATGTGGATAAGGACCTTTGGCTGAAAATACATCCACCATAAAACAAAGTACTCTGCGAATATCTTCGGGTTTTTCTACAAATTCATCAATCACTTTGAAGACAGGTGAATTAGAAAAAACACCGCCATCAATATAATATTTACCACCAATTTTAACGGGTGGGAAACCTGGTGGAAGTGCGCCACTTGCCATTATGTGTTCAGGTCCTATCTCTTGTTCATGGCTATCAAAAAATTTGAAGTCGCCTGAACTGAGTTCTACTGAGCCTAAGCAAAGCCTTACGTGACCTTCATTTAGATATTTGAAGTCAATCAGGTCCAATAGGGTTTCTCGCAATGGACTGGTATCATAATATCCAAGTTCATTAGGTTCGTGCTTAAGGATATTCCCTGGTGGGAAAATTTTTGGCTTGAAGAATCCTGGTTGACCATTAAGTAAGGCATTTTGTGCTCCAAACCAATTATGAATTTTGGGGATACCAAAGGCATCTAATGGGACAGGAACGGCAGTTGTTATTCTGTCCCAGAATTCTCTCAATTTTGCTTGTCGATTTCCTGGTTCATTGCCTGCAATAATGCTCGCATTAATCGCGCCGATTGATATACCAACAATCATATCAGGCAGATAGCCAAAGGATTTCAATGCTTCATAGGCACCCATCTGGTATGCGCCTAGGGCACCGCCACCTTGAAAAATATAACAGGTTTTTTGTTTGAGAGCTTGTGTCTGTTTTGGTTTTTGTGCTGTGGATTTAGTTGTCATCATTGTCTCCTTATGGAGTTTGATTATTGTATAAACCAACCATGACTAGCAACAATAGATTGACCTGTAAGGGCGTTACTATTAAATCCGCCAAAGAAAATAGCGCACTCAGCAATATCTTTTACAGTGGTAAATTCACCATCAACGGTATCTTTTAACATGACATTTTTAATGACTTCATCTTCTGTGATATTGAGTGATTTTGCTTGTTCAGGAATTTGTTTTTCAACTAAAGGTGTTTTCACAAAACCAGGGCATATAACATTTGCACGAACGTTATGAGCTGCACCTTCTTTGGCAACGACGCGACATAAGCCTAACAGACCATGTTTAGAAGTAACGTATGGAGCTTTAAGTTTTGAGGCTTCTTTAGAGTGCACTGAGCCCATGTAAATAATACTGCCACTGTTATTTTTATACATATGCTTTAGACAAGCTTTCGTTGTTAAAAATGCGCCGTCTAAATGGATTGATAGTAACAGCTTCCATTTATCGTAAGAAAGTTCATCAATAGGGGAGATATATTGAATACCAGCATTACTAATTAAGATGTCGATACGACCATATTTATTTGCAACTTCTTCTACTGCATTATTGACTTGTTCCTCACTGGTTACATCCATAGCTACAGCATAGGCTTGTCCGCCATTTGCCTCAATTTCAGCTGCGACTGCTTTCGCTGCATCAAGATTCAAGTCAGCAATAACAGAAATAGCGCCTTCTTGGGCATATTCAATGGCTATTTCTTTACCAATGCCACTCGCGGCACCTGTAATAATGGATACTTTATCTTTTAAACGCATGGTTATCTCCTAACGGTTTATATTAATAATCAATGTGAACAATATGAATGTTGCATTGCCATAATGGTAGCCACAATTTTGGCAAAAAACAGTTTATAGGAAATAATATAAGAATATTTTTTATCAAGAAGCAGAAACGAAATAAAGTCGTGTAGCTGTCTCTTATACACATCTGACGCTGCCGACGAT
>CAJXRW010000144.1 GCA_913060525.1 uncultured Gammaproteobacteria bacterium | reverse complement strand
ATCTACACAGAGTAGATCGTCGGCAGCGTCAGATGTGTATAAGAGACAGATCTTAGCTTATTTGAAAGCTATATAAGAAGAGGAGCAGTTAGTTTTTCCCCAAGATAATAAATTGTGTTTTTATTTATCGTCACTTTTTCTGAACACAGCAAAGAGATTGTTTCAGGATAAAGTTTATGCTCAATATTTTTAATACGTTGTTCAATTGATGGTATTGAGTCTTTGGGATTAAGTTTGATTTTACTTTGTGTAATTACAGCGCCATCATCCACATCTTCAGTCACATTATGGACACTAGACCCATGTTCCTTATCTCCTGCCTCTAATGCACGCTTATGAGTATGAAGACCTTTATATTTTGGTAACAAGGCTGGGTGAATATTAATTAATTTATCTTGATAATGATTAACAAACTCAGAAGTTAGAATCCGCATAAAGCCTGCGAGTATCACAAAGTCAGGTTTGTATTGGTCAATATGCTTTATGAGCGCATTATCAAAAGACTCTCTGTTTGGATAGTCTTTTGATGGTATCAGGTGATGGGGAATCTTATTTTGTTCTGCTCTATCAATGGCATAACATGGTTTATTAGTAATGACCGAAGTGATAATGGCATTAATTTTTCCATTACTAATGGCATCAATAATCGCTTGAAGATTTGTGCCACTGCCAGAGCAGAGGACAACTAAATTCTTAGGCATTTTGATATTCTACATGAGGTTTGTCGGCAGGACTTTTTTCAATTTCGCCAATTTTCCAGGCTTTTTCACCTAGTTCATTTAGAATTGATATCGTTTTATTCTCATCCTTTGAATTGACAGCAAGAATTATACCCACACCATAATTAAAGGTTCGTAGCATTTCTAGTTTTTGAATGTTGCCACTTGCTTGAATCCATTTGAATAAATCAGAAGGTTTCCAACTTAAAAGGTCGATACAGGCTTTCGTATTTTTAGGAAGAACGCGAGGTAAATTCTCAGTTATGCCGCCACCAGTAATATGTGAGATTGCTTTTACCTCAACGGATTTAATCAGTTCAAGTATGCTTTTTACGTATATTTTAGTCGGGACTAATAAATCTTCACCAATGGTATTGTTTGAGTTATCAAGGTATTGGTCTGTTAATTTGACATTTTTATAATCTAGCACTTTGCGAACGAGTGAAAAGCCATTTGAATGAACGCCTGATGAACCAATTGCAATCAGTGAGTCACCTGGCTTAACAGAATCACCTGTAATGATTTGGTCTTTTTCAACAATGCCGACACAGAAACCAGCAAGATCATAATCTTTATGCTGATACATGCCTGGCATTTCAGCCGTTTCACCACCAACAAGAGAACAGCCAGATTGTTTACAGCCTTCTGCAATGCCTTTGATGATGCTTTCGCCTGTATCCACTTCTAGTTTGCCTGTTGCGTAATAGTCCAGAAAAAATAACGGTTCAGCACCTGTTACGATTAAATCATTTGCGCACATGGCAACAAGATCAATGCCAATGGTATCGTGTTTATTTAGTTCAATCGCTAGTTTTAATTTTGTACCAACGCCGTCTGTACCAGAAACTAAAACAGGTTTTTTATATTTTTCTATCGGTAGTTCAAATAGTGCGCCAAAGCCACCTAATCCTGATACAACTTCAGGTCGGCGAGTTGCTTTGGCAAAAGGTGAAATGCGTCTAACAAGTTCTTCACCCGCATCAATATTCACACCTGCTTTTGCATAACTTAATGATTCATCTTTCATAGTGATTGGTCTTAGAGCTAACTTGTAAGTATTGTAACGAAATAATCTTAATCTGCCTATGATGATACCGTTGCGAAGCTCACAACTTTGCAAAAGCTAGAACCTTGCCCATACTGTCATTCTGTGGCTTGACCACAGAATCCATTTATAATTAACTCTGCTTGAACAATATAGCTGGTATTATCTGGCGAGAAGTTATTAGGTTATTTTTGAATGATGGTGTGATATTGCAAAAATGATTATTAGTTGATTTCTAATCGCCAGTCACATATTACTTATAATAATGGTGCATGAATTATGGTGATATAAAATGAGTGTTCAACTGAACCATACAATTGTTTGGTGTAAAGACAAACACCAATCATCCGAATTTTTTGCAGAGATATTGGGTTTACCTAAACCAACGACTTTTGGACCATTCCGAGTAATACAACTTGAAAACGATATTTCCCTCGACTTCCAAGATACTGAAAAAGAAATCATGCGCCAGCATTATGCTTTTTTAATTACTGAAAAAGAATTTGACGAAATATTTTCGCGTATCTGTAATAAGGGTCTTGAGTATTGGGCTGATCCAGGTCAAAAGAAACTTGGGGAAATTAATCATAATGATGGTGGGCGTGGGGTCTATTTTAAAGACTTAGATGGGCATTTTCTTGAGATTATTACCAGACCTTATGGAAGTGGTGGGTAGTCATTTATTGATGTTTTATTGGTCTAATAGCATAATAAAATATTGCTATTATTTAAAAGGGAAAACCTATGAATTTGAGAGAGTTTGTAACTGAAACATTGGTTGAGATAGCAGCTGGTATTGAAGATGCTCAGAAGCAGCTTCAGGATAGCGGTTCAACGGCTGAAATAAATCCATATATGACGAAAGATGGCTCAGATAAATGGGTAACAGGCGGGCGTAGAAAAAATGTAGAAATTGTTGAATTTGATGTTGCTATCCTTGCTTCTGAAGATACTAATGCTAAGGCTGGTATCGCCTTAAAAGTGGCATCAGTTATTGACCTAAATGCGGGAGGGTCGTCTAAACAATCAACTGGTACGGAGTCACGCATTAAGTTCAAGATCCCTGCTGCCTTCAATATGAGAACATATACTCAAGAGTAAAATGTGGCAACGTACTGTTGTGATAGAAGTGTATTTGTAATTCCATTACTTGTTATATTTTAAAGAAATTGATATTTGATGTAGTTGTTTTAAATGTTACTAAACATCCCCCCACTGAGACTGAATAATCGAAACAATCGCAATCGGTGCGGTTTCGGTACGCATAATTCTTGGGCCAAGTGAAATGGGTGTAAAGTTATTACTTTGAGCTAAGCTGATTTCATTTTGACTCAACCCACCTTCAGGGCCAATTAGTAAACTAAAGTTTTTCGTATCAGCTTTAATATCTTTTAATTTTAAGTTAGCGGTTGGGTCTAATGTTAGCTTTAAACTGTTTGGCTGTTTTAACCATTCTTCAAGTTTTAGGATTGGGTTAATTTTAAGTATTTTCGTTCGTCCACATTGTTCTGCTGCACTAATGGCAATGCGCTGCCAATGTTCTAGTTTTTTCTCTAAATTCGATTTTTTGGATTCTGAACGCTCAGTGATAAGCGGTGTTAATTCTGTTGCGCCAAGCTCGGTCACTTTTTGAATGACTAAATCTAATTTTTCACCTTTTGATATTGCTTGCCCGATATGAATACTTAAAGGTGATTCATTGTTAATTTCGTTTGCTGCATCAATATGTAACGTTACCGCTTGCTTGGTGATGCCAATAATTTTTGCTTGGTATTCATATTCACTTAGACCGTTAAAAACAACTAAATCTTGTTCTAATTTACACCTTAGAACTCTACTTAAATAATGACTTTTCTCTTGGTTTAGCGATATTTCTTTATCGACTTGTAAGTTTTCTTCTTCAATATATATTCTGGTGGTACGCATAGAGACTATTTTCAGCAAATAACTGTAATTTTATCGTAGTGCAACTATTTGTAAACGCTTGTATATTTATGTTGGTTTACATACTATTTATTACATTCTGTTAGTAAGAGAGTTTTATGGCTAATTTAAATAAAGCATTTATCACTAATTTGCTCGCATTGGTGATTAGTATTGTAGGGATGATGACAGGAGAACCACACTTAAAATCAATCGGTTTTTATGCATTATCAGGGGCAATTACCAACTGGATTGCGATTTTTATGCTATTTGAAAAAATTCCATTTGTGTATGGTTCAGGTATTATCCCTAATCGTTTTGAGGACTTTAAACGTTCAATCAAAAACTTGATTATGAACCAATTCTTTAGCCAAAAGAACATAGATGACTTCTTAGAGCAAAGAGCCTCAAAAGCAAAAATTAATTTAGATGGTGTGGTGAATGCAATTGACTACGATAAGTTGTTTGATGGTTTTGTTGATGCCATTATGTCTAGCCAATTCGGTGGTATTATCAGTTCTTTCTTGGGTGGTAAAGAAGGGCTTGAGCCATTAAAAGAATCGTTTGTGGTGAAAATAAAGAAAACCATTTCTGATATGTTAAATTCCGATAGCGTTCAAGAAAAAGTGAAAAAAGCCATTTCTGGTGGTGCAATGCATAACATGTCAGCAGAAATTGAAAAATTAATTGATTCGCGTTTAGAAGCATTAACCCCAAAAATGGTTAAAGATATAATCCAACATATGATTCGCCAACACTTAGGTTGGTTAGTCGTTTGGGGTGGTGTATTTGGTGGCTTAATCGGTTTAGTTGCAAGCTTTATTCCTTAGAAACAGCAGTAGAATTGTCTTTTAATCAACTATTGCATTAAATTTGCCTTATCCTTGATCAAAAATCCTAATTTTACGACTAGCCCTTAGACTCTAAGCTTCATCAGTTTTTTTATTTGGAAATTCCTTGATATAAACATCCTGTTTTGGATATGGAATTTCAATGCCTTGTTTCTTAAATTCATTAAAAATGACATATCTCAAGTCACTGCCCAAAGACATCCTATCAGTCGTTAAGCAATACGCTCTCAATAGGAAGACTAAACCACTTGAACCAAATGTTTTAAAGATAACACTGGGCGCTGGGCTTGGTAATACTTTTGGTTGTTTATTTATAATATCAAGTAGCACTTGTTTAACTTGTTCAGGGTCATCGTCATACGAGCATTCAATTTCCAACACTAACCTTGAAGAAGCCGTGTACATATCGTTACTAACGGTCTGAGCAATAAATTGGTTGTTAGGTATTAATAAGGTTTTTTGGTTAAAAGTTTCAACCTCTGTCGCACGTAATCTGATTTTTTTTATGACCCCGCTTTCAGCACCAACATCTACCCAATCACCCGTTTTTATCGGTCGCTCTATCATTAGGATAATTCCAGATAAGAAGTTACTGAAGATGTCTCTAAGTGCAAAGCTAAGCCCAAAGGTAAAGGCGCTAATAATAAATGCGATGGAAGTAGAACTCACGCCCAAGGACGATATGGCCATAACAATGCCAATTAATATGCCAATATATTTTGTAAAGGTTGTCGCAGCATCTTTCGCACCCTGATCCATTTTAGTGTAAGGTAAAATGCGTTTTTGCATCACAACTAAAATAAATTTGGTCAATAAGAGAATAACCGTAAATAAAATAACCGCTTCAATGATAGTTAATAAGGCAATAGATGTTTCACCTATGCTGATACCGTCAATAAAAATAATTTGGAGCAAATCCTGAATTGCTTGTGGATTAACTCCCCAAATTAAAGCAAAAATAATGAGTGCAAAACAGAATACAATAAAATCAAAAACGGTAATTATCCAATATGCTGTTAGTGATTCATCAAATTGTGCTTTTGACATGTTCAGCAGTTTGCGCGTGATCTCATGAAGTATCCATCTGAAGGAAAAGTTTGAAGCAAGTAGTAAAAATCCACACAGAATCGATTGCAATATGTCAGCTAAAAGTTCATACGCTAAATTTGCATAGCCAGTGAATATTAAAGTAAAGAATAGTACAGATGATAAAATACACATTATTTTTATATATTTTTTCAGGAAGAGATATTTATTCCCATTTATCATGATTTTGACTCCTCTAATTGACTTCTTTTCGAGTAGCATAAACGATAAAAACTGATAACGATTAAGAGACTGATAATCAGGTTAATCAGGGCAGTTGCCTGATCTGGATAATAGGCCGCCGCAGGTACACCAGTTGAGAAAAAATTAATGTTCTTAATGAAGAAAATAATACCAACTTCGAAAACGATAATGATAATTTGCCGTTGAAAAAAATTGGCTTCTTTAAATTTAATAAATTCAAGCTTTTGATTTAGCATAACAAATACCAAAGCACTGTCTCTTATACACATCTCCGAGCCCACGAGACAGGCAGAAATCTCG
>CAJXRW010000143.1 GCA_913060525.1 uncultured Gammaproteobacteria bacterium | reverse complement strand
ATCTAAGACATATTTTTTAATTGCGATATTCTGCAATAATTCTTTTAAGCCATCTTCTGCCAAACTAGAGATAACATTCACATAATTAGATTTATGCACTCTAAAGGAGGTGATTGATTTTACTTTATAAGGCTTTAATAAAGTCATTAAAAATTTTATGCTGTACTCATTTGCTTTAGAGTCCTTATATATATTTTCAATTTTGGTATCCATTTAGTTCTACCAGAACATAGCATTATTAATAACTATAGCTAACTTATGAAGTTAAAGTGATAACTTAAAACCCGAACGAATATTTCCAGTCATTTTCATATTAAAACATCGACTCATATTTTCTATAGATATAACTTCCGAAACAGGCCCGTACGCTTCAACACTACCTTTACTTAATAATAAAATATTATCCGCATATTCAGCTGCTAATGCCAAATCATGGACTACTGCAATAACTGATAATTTATATTTACGTGCCGCATCTTTAACTTGTGTGAATGATAAATGCTGATAATAAGGATCTAGGTGACTAACGTGTTCATCCAATAGCAATAACTTATTTTTCTGTTCACCATCCAAATCAAGTTGTGCAAAAATTCTAGCCATTTGAACACGCTGCTGCTCACCACCAGAAAGCGTATTATAAAAGCGCTTTCTTGCTTCCATTAAATCAAACTCTAACAATAGCTTATTTAATTTTTCTATTTTTTGTTTCTTGGTAAAGCGATGCGGATAGAAGCCCAATTCAATAATATCATCAACATAAAAATCAAATGCAACATCAACTTTTTGTGTCAATATTGCTAGAATTTTAGCTCTTTCCCTTACATTTAAATCAGGAAGACTCTTTCCTTGGAATAAAACTTCTCCAGCATCTGTAGGATATAATCCAGAAATGCATTTTAGCAGCGAACTTTTACCTGCACCATTCGGTCCTATAATTACCGTAATTTCACCACAATTCGTTGAGAAATTTATGTTTGATAATATATGCTGGTACGATAATTCTTTAACGATCAGCACTTTTTTTTGATCGGTCATGTTTTTTGAAAATTTTTGGGATAAGTATCTTTCGATGTTTTTCACGCTTTTCTACTTTAGGTAAGAAAAACTTATGAATTAAGAACTCTAATTTTTTAGCAACTTGTTCCATTACAGCATGTAAGTTTTTCCTGATTTCATCGCTACTCGACTCATCTTCTTCAAGAATATCACTCACACCTTTCAGAATAAAAATATCTTTTTCTCTAACATAACAGACTGATGCGACCGCAGCTGCTTCCATGTCCTTCAAAATAGCACCTTGTTCACCCATAACGGTTTTATCACGTTCTGTCATAACAAAGCTGCTACTTGTCGAAATAATCGCCGTTTTAAGCGTATCATCCCCGTCTACTGTCACGCAGTCAAATCCTCCAGCCCCATAACGATTATAGGCAGCAGTGGTAAATATTCGGTGATGGTAAAATGCCTGCTGGCACTGATATATATCACCCACTCTCGCTCCAGATCCGCCTAAAGCGCCCGCAACACCAACATTTATCACCAAATCAGGATCAATTGCCTGCATACACTCCCAGGCAACAAATGAGGCTGTTTCTGGCCCAACCTGTGCGACATCAATTTTTTGCGACTTTCTTGTTTCCGCTAAATATATTTTTACCCCAGGCTGAATTGAAACAAACCAGTCTACTGGTAAATATGGATCAAATTCATCCTCCAACGGAGACATGTTCAAGGCTTTTACTATTGGCTCACCCTCTTCTGGCATTGCCGCCAATATTAATATCTTCTTAAATAACAAAATAATTTCCTTCTAGTTTGTTTGGTCTGTAACTTGATCCAATGAATCCGATTTTTGATTTTTTAAAATAGCATTTTCCCATAACACACCCACTAACACCATAAACACTGGTCCCAAGAAAATACCAATAATCCCAAATACTTCAACTCCGCCTAAAGCACCAAATAAAACAGCGATAAAATGGATGTGAACTGACCGCCCTATAACAATGGGTCTTAACCAGCTATCAGACATTAAATTAATGATATTTCCAACAATAAAAATAACCACGCCTGTTACCAGCATACCTTTTACAACTGCTATTGCAAACACAAGTACCAGCACAATTGAAAGCGCAAACGGTATTAAGGTTGCAATTGCACTTAGCACACCTAAAAACACAGGAACAGGTAACCCAGAGAAATAATAAATCACCCCCATTACCAGTCCCATTCCAACACCTAAATAAATAATACTATCAATAACGCCCCGCACAACAACTGGTATTTTCTTGATTAGCCCATGCCAGTTATCAAAACGATTTTCTCCAAAATCATGGATTTGTTGCATCATACGCTCGCCATCTTTAAATGCATAAAACAAGCACATTAACGTAAAGAAAAAAGCGAGTAATGGCGATAGAATAGCACCTGTAATCGCTGATGCATTTGCAATTTGAGGCACATAATCTTTTAAGCTTTCTGTAATATTCTGAGGATGACTAATATATTTATCCCATAACTCATTTAACTTACCTCCCACAACAGGAAAATCGTTAAACCAAACAGGTGGCTGTGGATGAGCTTCTAATGTTTGTTTAATATATTGAATGACCGTAATAAGCTCACTAATCGCTAGCCCTGTAAGCCATAACAAAGGCAAAACAATAATTAATGCAACAATAAAGGTAAAAGTAAATGCTGCAGTTGTATGCCTATTTTTGCATAACTTTAGCCATTTTAAATAGATTGGCCACAAACCGATAGACAGTAAAATTGCCCAGGCAATAGGTTCCCAAAATCGATACAGGATTGTCCCAGCACCTAATAAAATAAGCGCAATAAAAACTCTCTGTACAGCGTAAGACTCTGGCATATACTTTCCTCAAAATTATGCACCTAATAGCACTAAACCTACTGGTAATTCTTCACCCATAGCATATAAGTTCATTTCACTATTATTTCGCATTTCACCTTGTATAAAGGTCAATGTTTCTTTTGATGCTTTCCATGTTGTAAGCTTAGTTGAGATTAGTGCAAATTTCTCTATTGAAATATCGACTAATGGATCTTTTGTTTTTTGAACCATTAACGCAATCGACTTAACAGCACTTGGCTGAAACTTTCTATCAACCTCAACATTAAACAATTTGTCTAACCATGCCTCAACCTGTTCAGGTGGAATTACATCAGCCCCATTTGCAAATAATACTCGATTAGCGACACGACCTAACATCCACCATAACAAATGATCTTCCACTTTTTTTAAAATCTGTCGTATCAAATAATTACCAATGTCAATTCGTTTACCAATAGATAATTTTTCCAATGCCGCAATTAAACGCATTTTTTCTAGATAACCAAGCAATTGCTTTTTATTTAATTGGTCTTTACGCGTATATATAATTGCTTTGATATCATTAAAAATTTTTTCTTGCATACCCACAGACAAACCAGAACTAACACGCCGCCAGCATACCCAAAATTCTGCAAGATTCTGTTGATGCTGATACTGAACACCATGCGCATATTTTTGCCATAACGTTTCAATACGATAGGTATCTAACTTATCGCCCTGACCAGGTCTCAAGCAATAACCCAATAAATTCCACCAGTGCTTTTCATGAAGTTCAGATCGCCTTGACTGACTATACAACGGTAGCAATAAATCACCCAGTTTTCTCAAGGTGATTAACGTCCAGGTTTGTTGGGCTCCTATCACTGTTTCAAGTTGATTTTTAAGTGGAATAATACCTTCTTGTTTAAAAAAGCAGTTTATTACCGCTTTAATTCTTTCCTCATCAATTGGCTCATTTTTATTTACCTTTGCTGTTGATGATAACTTTTTTTGATTTTGTTTAAGTGAAAATGAAAGTGGGTAAATATTATTCTCAGCATCTACCGCCTCTACCAACAACACTCCAACGGAACTATATTTAACATTTAACCTGACATCCAAATTATTATCTGCATCAATTTTTAATATGGTTTCCGATAACTTTGATAAACCATGCTCCTGAATCACTTCGCCTTTACTTGCTTGAATATTTTTGGATGTATACAACTCAAAAAGCACAGCTTGACCCACAAGCATCTTAAACTTTTGATCTATCTCGTATAGCTCATCTTCAACAGAACCTATGGGAAGAATACAAATAAATTTATGCTCTCCAACTTTTAAAAAATAGTTTGTAGGTGCACTACTTGATATTTGAACCCCTGTTCCATTTCTTGCTTGTGTGCAATATACAGCACCTTTCGCTACAGCCAGTGAAGGTGAGGTATTTACCAGTGCATCTATTTCATCAGACTTCCAATTCTGTATAACATTAATGATTCTTTGTTTAATTTCTGAACTGTAAAATACACCCCCATTAAACAAAACCACCTCAGGTATAGCTTGTCCAGACATTTCATTTTCACCAAGAGCTTTTCGCATAATATCTTGATTATCAATGAGAAAGTTTGCCAAATGTTGCGTTATGGCTGTTTCATTTTCATAGGGCAACCCTATTCTTCTTAGCCCTAACTTGTTTTTTTTAATAAATTTACAAAAGGGTACAGTTGGAATAAACCCATCTATCAGTATCTTACTTATTTCTTCAGTGGTGACTTCATACTTTTGTGCTTTTTTAAATAAACGACTTCCTCTGGATAAGATTGTGACATCTGCTTTTTTTATACCGTCACCCCTTAATAGTTTTTCTTTAGCAGACCTAACTTGGATCATCCATTGTGAACTTTGACCTGGTTTAAGGTCGAGCATATATTTTTGCTGAAGATAACGTGAAAGCAATAAATCCATATTATCACCACCAAGCAATAGATGCTCACCAACGGCAACACGTTCAAATTCAATATTATTCGAGGAAAGCTTAAGCAAAATAATTGAGAAATCTGTCGTTCCACCACCCACATCACACACCAAGGCTAATGACCGAACCTCTTTTTCAACTCTAATGCTAGTAAAGTCATCATGTTCACTTAGCCAGTAATAGAAAGCAGCCTGTGGTTCTTCTAAAAGTTTAAAATCTTTAATACCTTGCGCTATTAATATCTGGCGGATCACCTCTCTTGCCTGATCGTCAAATGATGCAGGAATGGTGACAGTTACATGCTGGTGATTAAACAAATCTTTATCAAACTTATAATTCCAGGCATTTTCGATATATTCCAATTGCTCCTTTATTGCATCTATGGGCGAAACTTTAACTTCGTCGTTAGTTGATCCAATAGGTAAACATTTTTGGCTAATATCCAAAACAGGATGTGCCAACCAACTTTTAGGGCTAATAACTGCGTTTGTAGGATTTTCAATCGCTAATTCTTTTGCATAAGCACCGATTAACGGAACCGAATCACCCCAAGGCAATGCATAAAGATCAGGATATTTAGCAACTTGTTCGTCCATATATCTTACCGATGGCATCATTGCTAATTCCGCAATCTTTCCAAGCTGGACAATTTGAGGTATTTTAAATAAATGAATTTCTTTTTCACCAACTCGAGAATAAGCCACGACAATATTTGTCGTGCCTAAATCTATACCAATAATATATTTATCAGGTAATGACATTAGAATTCATTATTTCTTATTTAGTGATGATTTAATTATAAAAGAGATAACGGATGAAAAGACAATAGAATAGAAAAGAAATATGTCTTAATATCTTTAATAAGTTGGTGTATTAGAGATATTAAGATTTCTGGCAATGATATCAAGTAATTGATCACCATGATTGCGGTTAGCATTTGTAGAGTCATTGTCAGCATCACCGTCAATTGACCAGAACATTGCACCACCTAATGACATATCAGTTATATACTGCATTTTGACTTCAGTGACCGCTGGAATATCAAAGCTGTATAGTTTATCTATATTTTCATTCACACAAAGCAAGCTTGCCTGAGCAATATCATCATAGATCAAAATAGCATCTTTGGTTTCATATAACTCCATTAGTTTCCAGTAGTCATATACTCCAGAGGCGCCCTCATTCATAAAGTGAATACTGTTCATATCTGGCTCACCTATTTGACCGTAAGTACGACCTACTTCAGCAAATAACGGGCTTATTTCATCACCTGTTACGTGATATACGCCATCAGCATCTATATCTGTCTCTTATACACATCTCCGAGCCCACGAGACAGGCAGAAATCT
>CAJXRW010000142.1 GCA_913060525.1 uncultured Gammaproteobacteria bacterium | reverse complement strand
TACACAGAGTAGATCGTCGGCAGCGTCAGATGTGTATAAGAGACAGGTTATAACCAAGCGGCTATTTCTGCAGGTGTGAGTGCTGGTATGGCAGTAGCCACGGTTGCTATTGGGGCTGGAGTTGGTGCAACAACTAGTTCTATTGGGCAAAGTATTGCTCTGGATGATGCTGCTAATTCGTTATCAGATTTAGCACGATTAGCTAAATTGAAAAGTTCGATAAATGATCATCTTGAGTATATGGATGAGTTGCAAGGGGAAGCTGATAAGATGAGATTTAAGAATGATATTGCTTGGAATGCACATATAGAAGCGGTTGATGAACATACGATTGCAATGGGAAAAATTGATAAAATGTACGAAATAACTCCAGAACCTGATGAGGAAATATTAAAGATATATCTTCAACAATCTAACGAAGCAAGACAAACAATGGCATTTACTCAAAAAATATGGGAAGATTCACTCGAAGATGCTAAGGAATATGAACAAGCATATAGTGAAGAAAGGGAGACCTTAGGCCATTATCGTTATCAAGTGCGCATAGTTGAAAATAGGTTGATGGGAAAAACAACAACAGAAGATGATTACTATGAAGTCATGCCATTACCTTCTTTCTAATACAAAGTAAGAGTAATCACAACCTCAAATACTGCCCAACTATCTTTGTCCTCAAAACTTAGAGTGAAGATAAGAATACTTATTCACTGGTGTAATAAACGATGAAACTTAAACTTTCTTATATTATTTTATTGAGTCTGAGTTATGGTGTGGGACTGGGTGATACTTTGGAGTTGGCGGGTGAGCGTACCAGTGTCACCAGTCAATCCCCCAAAAGCCAACTATTAGGCGTAAGGCGTTTTGATGCCGTAGGTGACCAGCTTGTGACATTTAATGGTGCTGGGGAAAAACGTCATACAAATTATAATGTTGATGGTAGCCCAAACACTACCGTTGACTTGCTGGGACAAGAACAGCAATATCACTATCATGATAATGGTTTATTAGAATCATCAACGGTATTGGGTGATGATAGTTTAAGCATACAGTATGAGTATGATTCAACAACCCAGCGGTTGTTGAAAGCGACTCAGGGTGAAAATACACATCAATTTGATTACTACGCAGGTGGTCATACCAAAAAATCAATGTATCAAAATACGCTCGGTCAATATGGTTTGGAATATGTATATGATCGCCATACAGGTGATTTATTGACGATGACCGATAACGAAGGTAATCAAAAAAAATATTTATATAATCAAAATGGGGTGGCGAAATTAGTTTATCAAAACAATATGGGTGATACGTTATTCAAAGTTAACTATATCTATGATGGCTATGGTCGTTTAATTGAGTTACGGCGCCAGCAAGGACACAATAGTTACTATGAATATGATGAATATAATAGAGTCAAAGCAATTTATATTGGTTCATCTAAGCTCAAGCCAGCTTTGGTTTATCATTATGAATACAACTTGAGTGGTAACATTAGCGAACAGAGTATTGAGTCGTTTGTACCAGGCAAGCAAAGTACGGTGAGTTATAAGTATCATTATAATAACAAGAATGCTTTGAGTGTGTTTGAAGTTGACCAGAGTGCCTCGGACTTATCGGGTAATAATACAGACTTATACCCAAGAAATACGTTTGGCAGCATTATTACCAAACAAGAATTTGACTATGATTTGAATCAGAATATCACCAAAACCACCACGACGTTTCTTGATGAAACCAAAGATGTTGCCACTTATGCCTATCAGAGTGAACAAGGTCATCCAGATAGACTAAGCAAAATTAGCCACAGTGGTAACTACAAGTATATCCAGGCATTACAAAGTGAAAGTGATTATCGCTATAACAAAAACGGTCAGCCGTTAGAGGATGATCGCAAAGGTAGTTATACTTATAATGCACGTAATCAGCTAATAAAGTACGAGTCAAATTCTAAAGCATATCCTCAAGTGGTAACAGACTATACTTATAATGTTCACGGTATTTTAAACAGCAATCAAGCAACTTTCACAAAAGATAAACAATCCGCCTCCAAGGCAAGTGAGCCTGTTTATTACTATTATGGGCATGGTGGGTTGGTAAAGCAGCAGCAGGGAAAAACCACATCTAATTATATTTCTGGTTTTGCAAATGTTGTTACATCTGAGACGAATCAGGGTCAGTCAAGTACCAATATTGAACAATTGTATGCGGTAAAACAAGGGAATATTGCGGCAACGAGTAAAGCGGGTAGCGCAGATGGAACAACACTTAATCACGTCTATGTTTATAGTCCGTATGGTATGCAAAGTGATGTGCTAAATCCAGTCTCAGGCAAAAAGACAGTGGCAGAGACATTAGAGCCTATGGATATTAAAGATAACCATTTTGGTTATACTGGACAGCAATTTGACACGAGTGTTGGCAAAATTCAAATGGGTAACTGGCGGAGCATGGACCCAGCAACTGGTCGCTTTATTCAAGCAGATACCCTGGATGTTTTCAGTGGCAAAGGCACACCAAACCATTATGCTTATGCCAGTATGAACCCAATGGCGTATACGGATCCAACGGGTCATTTTAGTTGGTTAAGTGTTCTTGGTGGCATAGCGGATGCGGTTGAAGGGATATCGACTATGGGTTTAGAAACCCTTGTCGCGAATGCGGCAACGAATATGGCATTTAGTAATGCAGCCCATCATCATAAAATTACCCATGGTGGAGGTAAAGCATTTGGGTTAAATGTTGCCGCAAGTGCTGTTTCTGAAGGAATTAATGATGCCACTACTCTTGCAACTGCTGGAGCAAGTACGGTAGCCACAAGCACGGCTGTAAATGTGGGTGTAGGTATTGTGGCATCAGGTGCGGCTGGGTTTACTAGCTCGCTTTCGTCTCAGGGGATTACTACAGGTAAGGTCAATTATGAGCAAGCGGGTGTTTCTGCAGGTGTCAGTGCTGGTATGGCAGCAGCCACGGTTGCTGTTGGGGCTGGAGTTGGTAAGGCGGCGGCATCGTTTTCTTCAACTGGTGATTATCATTATGATCAAAACGAAATTGTTTATGCTGCATTAAAAAATCAAGAAGGAATATACGATAGTGTAAAGGAAGCTGACCAATTGTATGCAGGGGTTAATTTTATAAAGGAATTATATTCAGAACAAAACGAATTTATGATGGTTATGCACGATACCGATCTGGGGATAAAAGTCCTCAAAGACTATAAATATGGTTTTTTTGTTTCTGGGCATGGGTCAAGATTAGGGCGCTTTTGGGCTGGAGATGTGAAGTTATATGCGGATACACTTGCAAATGTTGTTCTTGGGGCTATGAAAGCTCGTTTAGGTCCAGAGGCTATAACTGGACGCACATTTATATGTTTATCAAGTTGTTATGCTGGTGAAAGTGGTATGGCACAGGGGCTTGCGGATAGAACTGGAATGGATGTTTATGCGAAAGAAGAAGGGATGGCTATGACGTATACAGGGAAAGGCTTTAAGCTTTATAAATCAAGAATGCGTTATGACGATTTTGATATGGCTGATTAGAATAGTTCCAAAAGTATTCAATATTTCTTGTTTATTTAGAACTGATAAGCTTTCTCTTTCTGCTCTTGTGGGTGGTTAGATGTATTGAATTGAATATAAAGCGTGCAGTAGGTGAAATTTTATTATATCTATTATATTGGATTATGAATAACATTTGGAAAAATAAGAACCTGTAAAGAGGGCATATCATGACTCAAAAAACAAAACAGAAATCTAATTATCTATTGGTAATTTTGATGAGCTTTACAATTCAAATGCTGTTCGGTTCAAATGTTGAAAGCAAAGCTTTCCAGCAACAAACGTCTTATAGTATCAAACTGAATGGTATAGCCATAGAATATCAAGCAACAGTCGGCCTGATGCCTATCTATAATCAAAAACACCAGTTAATGGCAACGATGTCTTATATTTCTTATCATCAGTTGAATGCTGATGGAGCCAGGCCTTTAACCTTTATTTGGTCGGGTGGTCCTGGCGCCTCATCGTTGACAGATAACTTTTTAGTATCTGGCCCAAAGATTGTTGATTTGAACAGTGGGAACATAGCAACGAACCCCGAAACTTGGTTAAAACATACTGATTTAGTCTACATTGATATGGTCGGTACAGGATGGGGACGACCAGTAAGCGAGACGTTTGAAAAGGAAATTTACACACCTAATGGCGATGCTAGAACATTCAGTGAATTTATTAAAGCTTATTTAATTCAAACAAAATATAAACAATCTGAAATTTACTTATCTGGCGTCAGTTATGGCGGGTACCGTGCTCCTCTTGTTGCCACTAATCTCTTAAAAAATTTTATAGGGATTAGTGGGATAATTTTACAATCTCCTTTATTGCGACCGAGCTACTCATTCGGAGAATATGATAATTTAATGTCTTTTATTCTGTCCTTGCCTACTTATACGCAGGCTGCACTCCATTATCATAAATTATCTCAGAAACGCCAAGATAATCCTCGAGCAACAATATTAGAAAGTGAAATATGGTCGATTAATGAATATCCAAAATATCTTTTATCAGGTACAAGTCTAACGCCATTACAACTCAAGCAACTAGAGAATAAATTACATGATTATACGGGCCTGTCCAAAGAGGTTATTCGCAATTGTAACTATCGTCTCTCTATGTCAACCTTTAGAGATCATTTAATTAATGATGAGAATAAAAGCATAGATTATACCAATGCAACAATGAGTAATTATAAATTAACCGATACGTATGATTTTTATATATTTACAATGAAAAGCGTCATGGAAAGTTTTACATTATTATATACACCAGCCATGCATTATTTGGCTACAAACATGAAAGTTGAATTTCCTGAAGAATACGTTAACTATTTTGATCCAAGCCAAGTTTGGCATTCACATAATTCCGAAGTAGTTTCCATTTTACGTGATGACATGATAATTGATCCTAATATGCGATTGTTTGTGGGGGTTGGGTATTATGATACCGATATTCCTTATATGGTCACAAAAACATTGATAAATCAGATGTATCCTGCAGATCTCAAAAAACGGATAGAGTTACATGAATACAAAGGAGGGCATATGTTTTCATTCAAGCCTGCAATCAGGAAAAATTTTAACCAAGATATTGCTAATTTTTTCAAAAATTCTAAATTATCCGATAATGCGCTGTAAGTTAGTGACCCCAAACAGATTGTGCTGGTCTGATAAATATAGACCCTTTGTAAGCGATCCATAAACGACATCTACTAAAATTATTTAGTAATCATAAACACAAACAACTTATTACTGTTCTGGAACTTTCTCGCATAGATGAATTTGTACCATTATATAGAACAGGTCAGCGCGGTAGGCCACCTGCTGATAGAGGCAATATTGCTTGTGCTTTCATTGCTAAAGCAGTTTATAACTTGTCAACGACTCGTCACCTGATTGATCGACTTAAGGTAGATAAAGTGTTGCGCAATGTATGTGGTTTTGTACACATCAGTCATATCCCCTCAGAATCAGTATTTTCACGTGCTTTTGACGAGTTTTCTAAATCTAGCTTGGGTGAACAGGTTCATGATGCACTGATACAGACCTACCAATCAGATCGCCTAATTGGTCATATCTCCCGTGATTCAAGTGCGATTGAGGCTAGAGAAAAGCCATTGAGAACAGAAAAGGAAAAAATTGCTAAAAAAGCGCCGAAGAAACGCGGAAGACCCAAGAAGGGTGAAGCCAAGGGTCCTGTTGAAGAAACAAGAATTCAGCGCCAATTAAAAATGGATAGCGCAGTCCAAATGCTTGCAGATATTCCAATACATTGTGATGTTGGCACTAAAAAGAACAGCAAAGGCTATAAGCATAGTTGGCGTGGTTACAAATTCCATATTGATACAGCTGATGGTGATATCCCTATTTCATGCATATTAACATCAGCTTCTGTTCATGACTCCCAGGTTGCACTGCCTTTAGCAACGATGACCGCCAAAAAGGTGAACAGCTTCTATGATTTAATGGATGCAGCCTATGATAGTGAAGAAATCAGAGCACACAGTCAGTCATTTGACCATGTCCCATTGATTGACTTTAACCATCGCAGCAAGAATGACCAACGAACCTTTGCACCACATGAGGCGCAACGTTATAAATCTGTCTCTTATACACATCTGACGCTGCCGACGATCTACTCTGTGT
>CAJXRW010000141.1 GCA_913060525.1 uncultured Gammaproteobacteria bacterium | reverse complement strand
GTCTAACAACATTAAAAAACAACAAAAGGTAATAATTGAATTCATAATATTTATGGTCTTTCTGTGTTTTAATATTGCGATAATAAACCACGCCAACATACCCCAAACAATTCCTTCAGAAATTGATAAAGTCAGCGGCATCAATACAATGGTCAAAAAAGCAGGGATTGATTGATCCAAATCAGCCCAGTCAATTTTTTTGGCGGATGACATCATTAATGTACCGACAATCACCAATGCTGGCGCGACCACAAAAATCGGCACCATCGTTACAATTGGCGCTAAAAATAAAAACGGTAAAAATAATAACCCAGTTACCACGGCGGTCAAACCTGTGCGTCCACCAACGGCAATACCAGCACCAGATTCAACATAGACACTAGAAGGACTTGAGCCTAATAATCCAGATGCAGCCGCACTTAAAGCATCCATTAACAATGATTTACGGACATTTCTAAGTTCAGGCTGATCATCATCTTTTTCAATCAAACTCTGGGATAAACCAATAATTGTGCCTGTACTGTCAAAAATATTGATGAACAAAAAAGTCAGCATGGCGGGCAGCAAACTAATGCTAAAACTCTGCTTCCAATCAATTGCCAAAAATAAACTAAAATCTGGCAAAGAAAAATAATGTTCAGGGATTGATAGTAATGCCTCGCCTTCGTTGAGGTAATGGTAGAAATAAGATAATAGGCAACCTACCACAATCATCATTAAAATTGCTGTTCTTATGCGCAAGGTAAATAAAACAATTAACAACAACAAACAAATTAAAAATATTCCAGACTCTGCTGAAACTGGTGCAACTTCCAATAAACCACTAGGTGATTGAACAATTAGTCCTCCATTGTAAAAACCAATTAATGCTATAAAAATTCCTATACCAACAGCAATCGCATACTTAACGGCATGCGGAATACCATTAAGAATATGTAAGCGGATATTAAACAGTGCTAACAGAAAAAATATAAGCCCAGACCAAAACACCGTACCCAATGCCGTTTGCCATGGAATACCCCAAATACCCACTACTGTGTAAGCAAAAAAAACATTCATACCCATAGCGGGCGCAACCGCATAAGGATTTTTAGAGTACAGCCCCATCGCAATAGAAGAAAAAGCAGATATCACAACTGTAGTCGTCACCAATGCACTCGAAGACATACCTGTTTTAGATAAAATACTGGCATTAACCACAACAATATATAGCATTGCTAAAAATGTGGTAATGCCAGCTATGACTTCTATTTTAATACTTGTGTCGTTTTCTTTTAACTCAAAATAGTTTGATATCACTTTATTCTCAAATAAGTTAATTACACAATAAATACATTATAAATGTAGCCTAGCTTAGCTAATTTAAAAATCAAAATAATAGTCTACATAATAATTTTTACACTTTAATGGCTAATACACGATTCCACAACGATAAGCATATAAACATATCGTAATGAATGACCTATAATAAACGCATTACATCTTTATCTTAAATTAACCATGCTAACAATATTCTACGGTGCATCTGGCGTCGGAAAAAATTATATTGGTAAGATGTATGCTAATAAATATAACTGCTATTTCTACGATGCAGATACTGACTTAACTAAACAAATGAAGCAGTACATAAGGCAAAAAAAATCTTTTACACAAAAAATTCGTGATGATTTTTTTACCTTAATCGCCAAACAGATTAAATCATATTTAATAACTCATAAGCATGTGGTTGTCACGCAAGCATTTAGCCAAGAAGTTAATCGTCAACAAATTAAAACGTATTTTCCTAGCGCAGTGTTTTGTTGCATCACGACCACACCTAATATTCAAATCCAAAATATTCGTCAACGAAATAATGAAATAGATGAAGAATACCTTATTGAACTGAATAAAATCCAACAACCACCCAGCATAGGTGATTTTGTATTGCATAACACGCGGAACAATCAAAATATCGACGAGCAGTTACTCAAATTCCAAAATTTCTACATTAAAAAAAACAAATCCATTTAGCTATAGCCAAACTATTTTTTACGTAATAAAACTTATTTTAGCAATAGGTACGTATCTAATTTCACAAGGTTGTTATCTAAAAGTTAGCAAAAGTTGAATAAATCTCGTTTTAAAAGTGAGATATTATGGTTTGAAAAAGCAAACTAATGATAGTTATGCTTAAATTAGCATATAAAAACAAGATGGTGATTATTCCAGACCCCATGGTAATACCAACCAGGAAATTAAGTAAGGCTATGTAAAATGAAATTTTATTGCCAAATTGAATCAAAACGTAAACCAGCGACTTTAAATGCTGCACTATACTACATTTTCATGGTCATGAAAGAAGCTCGATATGGCCTGATGGTTATCGCATTCTTGGTCAGCCTGATTTTGTCAGGATGTGTCGCAAATAAACAAAAACCAGTCATCCTTAATGTAACAACCAAGGTTATTGAGGTAAATGGTAAAAAGGTGACGGTGAATACCATCACTCAACCTGATGGAACCTGGGGTTATTATGGTACACAAGGACAAAACTTTGATGTCATTGTTTATAACCATCTGAATGAGCCTACCGTTATTCACTGGCATGGCATGTTACTCCCTAACAATCAGGATGGAACAGAAATTACCCAAACGTTATTCTGGCCAGGGGAAAGCCATGACTATCATTACCCATTAAAGCAGGCTGGGACATATTGGATGCACTCTCATTACAGTTTTCAGGAGCAAACTTATGTAGAAGCCCCATTGATCATATACCCGCCTGATTACAATCCTGAGTATGATATTGTGATTATGTTTCAGGATTTTAGTTTTACTGCACCTGAGAAGATTTTTGAAGATTTAAAAAAAGGCAGTATGGGTAATATGGAGATGTCTAACAAAGAGATGGCAGACATGAAGCCAGATCTGAACGATGTTGATTACGATGCTTTTCTAACGAATTACCACACCCTTGAAAACCCTGTGACTAAAGAAGTAATTCCAGGGCAGACGTATCGGTTACGTTTTATTAATGGCGCATCAGCGACAAATTTCTGGATTGATCTTGGGTCACTTAATGGTACTGCAATTGCTATGGATGCAAATGATATTCAGCCAATCGAGGGATCGTTATTTCAGTTGCCGATAGCAGAGCGCCTTGATGTTAATATAACCATTCCTGCCGCAGGCGGCGTTTTTCCAATTATAGGGAAAGTGGAGGGAGAAAATGATCAGACAGGGATGATCCTTTATACCAAAGGCAAAGATATTCCCATTATTCCCATAAAAGCAAATACAGCAGCACCTGCACTTAATTATGATCAGGAATATAATTTTCATGCCGTTTCACAAGAATTTAAAAATCTCCAGATTAAAAAAATAATTGACGTTGTATTAACAGGCAACATGCAAAACTATGTATGGATGATCAATGGTCAGGTTTGGCCGAATATCGTTCCTATTGAGCTGAAAAAAGATCAGAATTTTCAAATCGACTTTATTAACAAAAGCGAAATGGCGCACCCCATGCATATCCATGGTCACTTTTTTCAGGTCATTGCAATTGATGGAGAGCCAATCCCTGATGGGGTTATCCATGACACGGTATTCGTTAAACCGCACTCAACCGTTTCGGTGGTATTAAAAGCAGATGTTTCAGGCAGATGGTTTCTGCATTGTCACATGCTATATCATATGCATGCAGGAATGATGACCTTTATTCAAACACGCTGAGGTATTCCGCCAACAATTGAACGAAAAGCCACAGAATAGATCGTTGCATACAGATATGCTTTCCGCTTATCTTCAGACTTCACCTTAATCAGTCCTATTATTCAAGAGCAAAAAATAAATCGCTTATATCAGTACAATAATGGACATCATTTAAAAATATCGATCTAATATTTAGATACTATGTAGCGACTTTGTATCCCAACATGTTATATCAACTTTTTAAAAAAATTATCTTTCTATTCCCCGCTGAATTTTCACATAAATTAACACTCTCAACATTAGATGTTTTAAATAACTTGAAGATATTACCTTTAATTTCACCCAAACCTATTCAAGATAAATTTACGTTTAAAGGCGTTAAGTTTAAAAACAAAGTTGGTTTATCTGCTGGGCTGGATAAAGACGCGGATCACATAAATGTTTTTGCAACATTAGGTTTTGGTTTTATTGAGGTTGGAACCGTTACCCCAAAACCACAAAAAGGAAATGACAAACCTAGACTATTCAGGGTTGTAGAAAATGAAGCATTGATTAATCGATTTGGATTTAACAATAAAGGCATCGATCATCTAGTTTTAAACGTGAAAAAACTTGGCAAAAAAGATTTTGCATTAGGCATAAATATAGGGAAAAACAAAAACACGCCTGAAGATGAAGCGTATAAGGACTATGAAATATGCTTAGAAAAGTGTTATCAATATGCTGATTATATTACTATTAATATTTCATCTCCCAATACGGCAGGTCTTAGAGATTTACAAAAGAAAGATAATCTCAGCCATCTGCTTGAAAAAATAGACACCAAAAGAAAAGAATTGGCACAAAAGCATAACAAAGCTGTACCCATATTTGTGAAGATTGCCCCCGATATCACTGACGAAGAAATCATAGACATATCTGATGTGATTATTCAACAGAATATGGATGGCGTCATCTTAACCAATACCACGATTGATAAAACCTTATTGGGTCAAAACTCAAAACATCTGGAAACAGTTGGCGGGCTTAGCGGAAAACCACTTTTCACTAACAGTACGCAAGTTTTAGAAAAATTTAAACAAAAACTAAATGCCGATATCTTAGTGATTGGTGTTGGTGGTATTGACTCGCCAGAAAAAGCACAAGAAAAAATACACCATGGTGCAGATTTAGTTCAAATATACACAGGCTTAATCTATCAAGGACCATCCTTAATTTCAAAATCCGCGCAGGCTTTAAAACGTTAATCAAACTACAAAGAAAAAAGTTGTCATATTTCCACCTAATCGCGATATCCATTCAGAGAAATATTTAATCTTAAAAAGCTAATCTGCCACTACAAACTTAACTGGTTTTGGATGAGGGTTAAATGTGAATACATCAACATTTTTATCAAAATACCAAGCAATACCACCACTTAGAACATTTGTGGACGGTGTGCCAGTTGCAAATTGATGCACATATCGATAATCAACCGATAATGACAATTGATCGGATAAATTAACTTTAAATCCACCACCCGCATTAAAACCAGCACCACTATCAGATAAGTGCATAAATCCTAATCCAAACTCAACATAAGGTGTAATAAACTGGTTTACAGGTATCGTAAACAACCCTTCCGCCATAATATAACCCATTTCGTGTTTTGAGAGCATACCGGATACTTGCGTACTAATATATTCATTTTCTTGAACACCAACATTGACTAAACCTGCAACATCATTGGTTGAACTTCTGGTATTTTTAGAACCAAAATCACCACCGAGGTTAACACCTATGTATAATGGCGTACCTGCATTTACAAAACTCGAAAACAAACAACTAATAAATACTGATGAAACAATTAATTTACGATTTATAAAATTCATTCTGTTAATAAATAAGTTAATACTAATTTTAAATATAGACGCTTTTGTCCATTTTTTTATAACCGATGACTCAGAAATTAAAGTTAATCTAAATTTTAATATGAAAGCATACTTGTAAGCTCTGGATATTTCAAAGGCTCGGGTGAATTGAAATAGATAAAATATTCACACTGCCATTTTTGTGATCTCTCAGCCTGCTTATTAGAAACTTTCACCCAAGGTGGATATAATCTAAAACCTCTTTTCCCTGTAGTACATTCGGAAGAAATTAGATTATGCTTAAGTAGCATTTCTTTATTCAAAATAAAATGCCCAAAACTATCATCTTTGCGCACGCTAATTATAAAAAAATCACATTCATCATGTATATTATATGGTTTTGTAATCCCATCTTCTCGTTTCCATATGGCCACAAAAAAACCAACTTTCTTAGGTGTTTGTTTAGCTACTCTGAAATGTGCTTTTTTATCCGAGATGTTTAATCTTGTAGCAGCATATTCTTGGCCTTCTAGTTCCATCTCGATAGAGTCGATTTTTATTCCAGTTGGGGCATATGCTAATTTCTCAGCAAGTTTTAAATCATCATGAAATTTGTCATTAATCATTCTTCTATTCCAGAATAAACAAAAGGGATATTTTCTTTATTTAAATCT
>CAJXRW010000140.1 GCA_913060525.1 uncultured Gammaproteobacteria bacterium | reverse complement strand
AACTACTACCTTAGGAGTAAAGTAAACATGATAAATGGAAAAAAAGTCCATAATACAGTTGCGTCTGCAAAAAACGTCGCTGAATACGTCGTTGCAAGGTTAGTCGACCTTGGAATAGATCATTCATTTTCAGTACCTGGTGACTTTGCCTTTGCAATTGACCATGCCATTATCAGTAATGAAAAACTAAGTAACGTGGTTAACGCAAATGAATTAAATGCAAGCTATGCTGCTGATGGTTATGCTCGAGTTAAAGGTGCAGGTATTCTTTGTACAACTTATGCTGTAGGTGAATTAAGTGCAATCAATGGTGTAATGGGTTCTAAAGCAGAGAATATCGTTGTATTCCACTTAGTAGGTGCGCCTAATGATGCCGCTGTGGCAAAACATAAACAAGTTCACCATACACTAGGTGATGGTGTATATGGTAACTTCTTCAACCTATCTGCTGCTGCCGCATGTGTGAGCGCTACAATTACGCCTGATAACGCTAGACGTGAAATGAACAGAGTAATTCGTGATGCTTTCAAAAATCGTCAACCAGCTTATTTAAACATCTCTTTAGATGATGGTAATCGCCCGGTCACCGATACCACTCCAGAAGATGATAATTGTGATTCTATCACTAGCAATCCAAAACAATTTGATCAAGCAGTTAAATTAGTTCTTGATCGTTTATCATCTGCTAAAAAAGTGGTTGCTGTACCTGCTTTAAAACTAGATAGGTTTGGCATTACTGAAAAAGCGAAAAAATTAATTGAAAAATTAAATATCCCATTCGTAATTATGCCTCATGACAAATCGGCTATATCTGAGCATCATAAACAATACGCTGGCTTTTATGCTGGTTTATTATCAGATGACCAAACAGCCGGTATCGTTGAAGGCGCTGATTTAGTCTTAAATGTTGGTGATGCGCTTTGGTCTGACTTCAATACGGCTGGTTTTACTAATAACCTAGATCTAAGCAAAGTTTTAACACTTGCCCCTCAATACGTTGAAGACAGCAAGTCTAGAATCACAAATGTCTACTTGTCAGAATTGCTAGATGCGCTTCTTGATAAAGTATCAGCAATTAATTACAAGCCTGATTACACTAAACCTGCTCTTAAATCAAATGCGCCGACTTCAGCTGCGCTAACAATCAAAAATTTCTATGGTCAATTACTTAACTTCTTACAGCCAACTGATAATTTTGTGGTTGAAACAGGATCATCATCACTTAATTTACCTAAGTTCCCAATTCCTGATGGTACCAAATACCACAACCAAACACTATGGGGTTCTATTGGTTGGGCAACACCAGCAACATTAGGGGTTGCATTAGCCAATTCAAACTCACGTGCCATTTTGGTAACGGGTGAAGGTTCTCATCAATTAACATTAAATGAAATTGGTGTGATGGGTCGCTACGGTATTAACCCTATCATTCTTTGCATCAATAATAATGGTTTCATGGTTGAAAGAGCATTAGAATTAGATCCAGACCCAAGCTATGATGATTTAGCTCAACTGAACTATGCCAAATTACCAGAAGCTTTTGGCTGTAAAAATTGGTTAGCTTTACAAGCAAGAACGGAACAAGATTTAGCTGACGTACTTAAAAAAGCACGTGCACATAATGGTGGTGTTTATATTGAATTATTCACTGATAAATATGACTATGGTAATGCTTTAGACTTCTTTAACTCTCACTTAAAAGAAATGTACGGTCAATAAGACCAATTCATAAGGTATACGTTATCAATCAACGCTAGATCTGGCACATCAGGCGTGATTAGTCTTTTAAAATGATTATGAGTGATCGTTTCCATAAATGCAGCGAACTGATTTTTAGCAGCAATGCTGGCATGTTTAACAATAGCCTTTATCAGAATCAATCACTCCAATAATAGTTATGCTTTTCACTAATTGATATCAATATTTTTAGTTTCTTTATCTGGTTCATATAGTTGCCATTTTGACGAAGGTGAATCTTCATAAATAAATTTTATAACTTTATAGAAATACTTTTTCATGTCTAATCTCCAAATATAATAACATTTGTTTAATAGACATCATCAGCGATAGGCTTTTATGCAATTAGCAAGCGAAGAATGTCATTTCGCATTACCAAAATACGATATATGACCCTAACTTGTAAGTTAAATAAATAGACAGCTATGTCTACATTTAGAGTATTGTCTGAACTTAAATATTCTAAGCTAATATTAAAAATATTCGTGCACAGAGGATAATTATAAGAAATTTAGATACCTTTACTTTCAAATACTTCTTTAGCAGCTAATAACGCATTGGTTGCTGCAGGGAAACCACAATAATCTAGCATTTGAGTTATAACTGCGATTATTTGATCTTTAGTAGCCCCTCTGTTTAATGCGCACTCTATGTGAACTTTTAGTTGCGGTATAGCGTATCCAAGCACTGTAAGCGCACTAACCGTTACTAACTCTTGTGTGACTTTATCTAAAAAGTTATCTGTTTGGCCATAAATTTCACCAAATGCAAACTCCACGTTAACCTTCTCAAAGAATGGCGATATCTCTCGAATATCTTTGAGATATTTCTCGGAATTTTCACCTAAGTGCTTTTTAAATACTTCCATTCCTTTTTCATAACGATCATCTGACATATTTTTTACCTCTCTAAATATGATATTGAATTAAAATAAATTATTGGTAATACTAAATGGTCCTGAGCCTATAAAGAAAAAGAAAAAGCCAACTGCTGCTAATACAATATTTTTTTGTGCTGAAGTAATATTGCCTACAGCTGCTGCAGCTTTTATATTGTTTATAACCTCTTGATCTTTATCAGATATCTGTGAAGAAATCTCGCTTTTCAATGCGTTTTGAGCGATTTTATTATGGATGTAGTACCCAACCAAGCAATAAGCACATAAGGCAATACCTGCTATTTGAGCATATACACCTAGCAAAATCATTACGCCACCGATAAACATAACTGCAATCATCATCATTGAACTTAAGTTAACAAATATGGGTGTTAAAAGACGAACTGTATTTTTTGTACCTTCCCAATCTGCTGTTAATGCTTTAATAGGATATATAAACATCCAGGCATAAATAATTCTTAATACTAACCAAGCAATTATTTCCATTATTTTTCCTATATTTTGTTAGTTATATTGAGGTGAATTCTACCATTCTTTTTAATCTGCAAAACAAAAGGTAAAGTGACCTAAAACTAATATTATAAATATATCTAGGATTATGGAAATTTCCATTCAATTGGGAATATAATCTTCAGAATTATTTTTTTGACGTAAATCATTAAAACCAAATTATAATGCCACCATCTAAAAATAAGGCAAATCAACTGGGTGGTTTATTTTGGAGAAGTTGCCTAAGTGTATGTCAGATAGCTTGGTTATGATGCAGGTAGGGGAAGGATCCATTTCATTTTTCAGAATCCATTTGGTGGTGATGGGGCAGATACTGGAGCTAGTTCAGTAAGACGTTTGAATCAGTATTCAGCAATATTGGAATGATGTAGGAACATTTATCTCACCTTGATACAAAATTGTTGCCAATAGAGGTGATGCGATATTTTGTTTGATAGTGGTAATATTTTCGTTGATATATAAAGTTTCGTGGTTGCTACAGTTTGCAATCCAGCCAATTAATTCACATCCTGATTGCTTAATCGCCTGAGCCGTTAATAGCGCGTGATTGATACAACCTAGTTTTATGCCAACCACTAATATAACTGGATAATCATACCGAATGACAAAGTCAGAATAAAGCTCATGCTTATTTAAGGGGACATGCCAGCCACCTGCGCCTTCTATTAAACATAAATCATATTCTATTTTATTTAAAGCCTCTGATACCTTCTGCTGAATTTGATCAATACTCAAATGAACATTAGCCTGTGCTGCGGCTAGATGAGGTGCGATGGCAGGCTCAAAACAATAAGGATTAATGGCATCATAAGATAGATTAACACTGGCTGCCTGTTGAAGAGCAAGCGCATCTGAATTAAGCAGTTTTCCATTACTTAGCTGTGCATCAGAAGCAATGGGTTTTAAACCAACGGTTTTAAGCCCTTGGTGATTAAAATAGGTTAATAACCTCTCTGTTACATACGTTTTGCCAACCTCTGTATCTGTTCCCGTAATAAAAATATGCTTGGGTACGGTAATAGCGGTATTATTTTTTGGCATAAAATAACCCTGTATTATAAGTTAATGAGTATGATTGATTGTTAGTCTTACTGGATTGACGGAGCTGTTGAAAAATAGATTTATCAATTAATTTACGTGTACCTTGAAAATGACAAGCGCCTGTATTTTTAATAGATTTCAAGCGTTCTATCGGTGAGTTAAAACTAAGAGTATAACGCTTTTCAAATGCGTGTTTTATTGAAAACCCTTTGCGATTAAGCATTGAAATAACAGCATTTAAGTCATGAAATTGGTTGATATGGTAATCATTGCTCAGCTCTTTAAATGTACCTCTTAAAGGAATGGTAAAGGCAAGATGTCCATCCATATTAAGCGATTGATATAATTGTGTCAGTAAAAAAGGGAAGTCGTTAGACCATTGAAGTGACATATTGGCAAAAATAAGATCATAGGTGTTTTGGTGTTGGTAAAAGTACGAATCAAAATCTGCACAATGGTAAATGATATTATTTTTAAGGTTTCGAGATTGAGCAACCTCTAAAAAATCCTGTGAAAAATCTAATGCTTCAAATGCATTAAAGATTCGATATTGATAAAGATGGGTGGTGATAAGCCCAGTTCCGCACCCAATATCAATAATGTTATTAAAATAACTTTGGTCAATTAATTTAATCAGTTCTTTGCCAACGGATTGTTGCACAGGGCTATGCTGGTCATAAGTTAACTTTGCCTTACTAAACGAAGATTGTATGGGGTTGATCGATTGGTTTTGTAAGGTTGGTGTTGCAAGCATTACATATCCTTTTTAAAGCGCTTTTAAATTTGTGACTAATTGAATAATATCTTCTTTTTGATGCAGTGCATTGAGTGTAACTCTTAACCTGGCAGTATTCTCTGGCACGGTTGGCGGGCGTATACAAGATACAAAAAAACCAAGTTCCAGCAATTTTTGTTGTAAATTTTCTGCCTTGCGGTTATCACCAATTAAAATAGATTTTATGGGGGTAATGTCGTCTGAGATAAGTTGTAAGTCGGTTTTATTTATTTGGTTTATAAACAAGTTAATATTTTCAAATAATTTTTCTCTCCGCCAACTTTCGGTTGCCAGTAACGCTAAAGACTTGCTTAAGCCAACCGCTAATGCTGGTGGTAAAGCGGTTGAATAGCGGTAACTTCTAGCAAATTGTAATAGATATTCAATATCTTGTTTTGAGCCACTTATCACTGCTCCAATGCCACCTACTGCTTTACCAAGGGGTGTTGAAAGAAGTCTGATGTCATTACACCCAGTTTCGTTTATGTTACAGATGCCTAAGCCATTTTTTCCAAGAACGCCGAACCCATGTGCATCATCTAAAAACAATGCAGCATTATGTTTTTTGGAAAGGTGAATTAGTTGCTCAATATCAGCAATATCACCTTCCATGCTAAATATACTCTCTGAAAGTAAAATCTTGGTCATAGATGCATCAGCGCTAGATAGGAACAATTCTGCTGAAGCTAGATCAAGATGAGGGAATCTTTTTAGCTTGCTTTTTGAGAGGGACAGGCCATCTAAAAGAGAAGCATGGATAAATTTATCTGCAATAACCAAGGTATCTTTATTTCCAAAGCATTGCATCAAAGCAGTGTTGGCTTGATATCCAGAATTAAAAAATAAGGCAGCGGGTCGATTGACTAAGTCAGCGAATTGTTGTTCAAGGTCTTTTTGAGCTTGTGTGTAACCAGAGACAAGCGGTGATGCGCCACTGCCAAATCCGTAATGATCAAACCCTTGCTTGCATCCTGAAATAACTTCAGGATGTTTGGAGAGCCCTAAGTAATCATTGCTGGTGAAATTGCGGCAGGTTTTGCCATCAAACTTAACCAGCAAGTCTTTGATTGGTTCATTACATATCCGTTTTCGGATAAGGTTTTTTTCTTGTAGAGTTTCAAGGCTTGTTAGCATACTGCTTCATAGGCTTCTTGTTTGGATGGCTTCATGCCTAATTTGTTGAACAAGTGCATGTCGTCATTTTTTTCATTGTTTGAAGCGGTTAGTAGTTTATCACCTGTCTCTTATACACATCTCCGAGCCCACGAGACAGGCAGAAATCTC
>CAJXRW010000139.1 GCA_913060525.1 uncultured Gammaproteobacteria bacterium | reverse complement strand
CGTCGGCAGCGTCAGATGTGTATAAGAGACAGAAATAAAGTCGTGTAGAGATGTATTTTGGTCCTCTATTCAGTTTCTTCAGGATTGCGTTTATCAATAATTCTTGCCATAAAGCAACCAGCACCAACAGCGACAAAGGCAGTTACAAGCCAAACGATATAAAACATAGTATTCCTCCGAAATTAGTATAATTCATGTTTACGTTTTTCAATCTCTTCTGGTGTTAATGTTACACCACGTCCCCACATTTTCTTGTACACAAAGGTTGTGTAGATAAAGATGATTGGCAGCATAATCACCGCGACAATTAGGATTCCAATTAATGAAGTCATTGAACTACTGGCATTCCATAGTGTTAAGCTTTCATTTGGTGATAGTGATGAGGGCATCACAAATGGAAATAAGCTGAAACCCATTGCGAAGACTGCACCTGCTACTGCAACCACACTACTTGTGAATGCTGCAACTGATTTACCTGTATTTGAAAAAATGATAATACCAATCGCACCTAGAAAGCCTAAAACAGGTGCAATAATCATCCATAGATGAGCGCCATAATTACTTAACCAACCCCCAGTTGTCAGTGTCACCATTGCGCCATTAATTGGATGATTAACCGCATCTGAATAAGAGGTTAGCGATGCATCAGGCTGCCAGTGGTACCCAGGGATAAAGCACAACCAGATGCCTGCGACGGCAAATAGGATAATGAATAATAAGGCGCTTACTTTCTGTATGTTCTTGAAACGTTCTTTTAGGTCACCCGCCGTTCTCATGGCACAGTATGAGGCACCGTGCATCAACGACATGATGACAGCGAAAATACCAACTAATAGGGCAAATGGCATTAATAATTCAAGTAAAGATAACAAGGCTGGTTCCTGTCCATGAATGCCTTGAGCACCATAATAGAAGCGCAGTGTGTCAGGATCGAATTGAATCGGGAAACCTAAAAATAGATTTCCAACCGCAACACCGAGTACAAGAATTGGAATTAAACTGCCCAGGCATAATCCCCAATCCCAAAAATTCTTCCATTTACCTGCTGGATGTAAGTGTCTATATTCAAAAGAAACAGGTCTTAAAAATAATCCCCATAATACGACTAATACACCGAGGTACATGCCAGAAAACGAAGCGGCATAGGCGCGCGGCCAAATAGCAAATAACCCAGCACCAGCGGTAATTAACCACACTTGGTTACCATCCCACGTCGGTGCAACCGTATTAATAATAACTCTTCTTTCATTATCTGTTTTACCAACAAATCTTGCCAAAATGCCTGCCCCAAAGTCAAAACATAAGGTGGCAGCTGTCAAGAATATTATTGCGCCCACTGCAATCCAGCTAAGCAGCTGAACGACGCTATATGCATTCATCATGATCATTACTCCTCTTAGCGATTAGATTGATTGTTTTTTTCAAAATGATATTTATTCAGGTGCAGTGAGCTTGGACCTTTACGCGCAAACTTGAACATCAAGAACATTTCAACACTGATAAGCGCCGCATAGAACAGGATAAAGATCAGCATAGTTGCCAATACATCCCATTCATTTAGGGTTGAGGCACTTAAAGAAGTTGGTAGGATATTATAAACCGTCCAAGGTTGTCTGCCGTGTTCGGTAACGAACCAACCACACAAACAGGCTATCCACGGTGCGGGAATCATGTATAGCATCCAGCGTAATACCAATTTATTTTTCCATAGCGTGCCACGCATTGCCATAACAATACCAACAATTAGCATTAAGAACATTAATATTCCCATGCCTACCATTACTCTGAATGTCCAGAAAATAGAGGCAACGTCAGGAACAGCATTTGTCGCCGCTGCGTTAATTTGCTCAGGTGTTGCAGAGCTTAAAGGTTGACCTTGAGGAACATATTGTTCTAATAACATACCAAACCCGATATCATTTTTATGGGCATTGTATTGTGCAACAACTTGAGGTGAGGTGTCGCCATTACGCATTTTCATCATGGCATCATAAGATTTAGCACCATCAGCAATTTGGGTAGTCATTGCTGGAACAGGATTTCCCTGGTAATCAACATAGCCATCATAAAGAATGGTTTTGACACCATATACTTTTTGATCAAATGAGTGAGATACCAGCACGCCAAGTAAATCAGGGATCTGGATAGCAGCATTATTTTCTTGTGCTTCCTGATCTGGAAATGCAATGGCATTGAAGGCAGCTGGGGGTGTTTGAGTATCCCATTCAGCTTCAATCGCTGCTAATTTTAACGGTTGATATTTATAAGCTAATATGCCTTGTTGGTCACCCATAAACATGACCATAACTGAGGCAACTAGTCCAAAACCAAGACCGACTGCCATAGAGCGTTTTGCAAAAGCAACATCTCTATTTTTTAATAGGTAGAAGGCACTAATACCAACCACAAAAATCGCAGCGGTTGTATAGCCAGCAATCACTGTATGTGCAAAACCGATTTGGGCGATAGGATTAATGAAAAGGTCAAATAAACTGGTTGTTTCCATTCTCATGGTTTCCCATACAAAATGACCACCTGCTGGTACCTGCATATAACCATTTGCTACTAATATCAGTAGTGCTGAAAAGCTCGAACCAATGGCTAAGCAGAAAGTGGTAAATAAATGTTGTTTCTTAGAAAGCTTATTCCAGCCAAAAAAGAAAATACCCACAAAGGTTGATTCCAGCATAAAGGCGACCAAACCCTCAATGGCCAGTGGAGTACCAAAAATATCACCCACAAATTGAGAGTAGTATGCCCAATTTAATCCAAATGAAAACTCCATGGTTAACCCTGAAAGTACGCCGACTGCAAAGTTGATCCCAAGTAATTTCCCCCAGAATTTAGTCATGTCTTTATAGACTTCTTTTCCTGTGGTCACATAAAGTGTTTCCATGGTGAAAAGAACCCATGTTAGACCTAAAGTAAGTGGAACAAAGATAAAGTGGAACATGGCAACAAATGCAAATTGCCATCTTGCCAGCTCTACCGATAGTACTGACGGTAACATAAGCTTCTCCTTTGATAAGTAACGCTAAAAGTATAGCGATTATGGTATGATCAGATACCCTATCTATAAAATGATTTGCTTAATTGATTTATAAATTGATTTAGATCAAATATACTATTTTAAGCTCCTGACAAATAGAGATTATATTGGCTACTATTCAGAAAAACTACCAGGCAATTACGTGCCAGCATTGTTGCTTTAAAACACTGTGTGACATGTTGAATATCATGCAAGAAGATACAGGATCCCCGATGTTAAAAAATATTAAACAAAAGAATTTTTCTATAAAAAAAGGCGCATATCTATACAGGTCTGGCGATAAATTTAAGCATATTTATGTGGTAAAACATGGTGCTATCAAAACAATTTCTGGAGAGGGTAGAATTATAGACTTTCATCTTCAGGGTGAATTTTTAGGCCTAGATGGTTTTGAAGATAATATTCATCAGCTTGATGCAATTGCAATGGATGATACGTTGGTTTGCGCTTTTGATTTCCAGGAATTTTTAGCACAAACCGATTCATTTAAAGAAGCAAATATCTTTTTAAGTCAATTATTTGCCAGACAGTTTAACAATAAAGTTCGTCATAGTATGTATCCTAAAGATGCGTCGCAGAGAATATGCCAGCTGTTGTTAAGGCTGGCAGGCCATAATAAAAAATATGGGTATGCAACTGATCGCATTAATTTACCAATGCAACGAAAGGATATGGCAAATTATTTAGAACTAACCTTAGAAACGGTTTCAAGAGCTTTGCTTGCCTTGAGGAATGACGGCATTATTGAAGTGCATAATAAGCAAATAGATATATTAGATGAGAGCCTATTGGTTGAAAAAGCTGAATTAAATAAAGAAACAGAACATTCTTCAAAGGGATAGAATGTGATCTCTAATTTATTTAATGATCTGCCAGTAGAGAGGCTACCAAGCGAAATACTTTCTAACCTTTTGTCCTATAAAAATATTAAAGTGGAAAAAATTATTTCTACCGGTCAAGTTACACCTAAAGAAGAAATTTATGATCAAGAGCAAGCTGAATGGGTCTTGATCCTTCACGGGAAAGCTAAAATATGGCTTGAAGACAAAGGGGAAATAATATTAGAAATAGGTGACTATCTCTTTATTGAGCCTCATGTTAAACACCGTGTTACGTATACATCATCTGATCCAGTCACGGTTTGGTTGGCAATTCATATATTCCCTAAAAGCTAAGGTTCTATCATGATTTTTTTAGAAGTTTTGCCTATTTTTATTGCCTTGTTTGCAGGGCTTTTATTCCATTATGGTGTTTTATCAGCGTGGCTGGTTAAGTATGAAAATAAGTTGATTCAGTGGATTACAGTATTAATCCTGGCAGCAATGGGATATGAAATTGGTTCCATTCCAAATATTTTTTCTCAATTACTAACAGTTGGCAAGGTAGTTGCTGTATTTGTTTTATTGACCTTTGTTATTTCCATTTTACTGTATTTTTTATATTTCAATGTACGTTATCACTTTACCAAGAAAAAGAAAGTTGCTCAAAAAAGCCAGATCAGGCAATCAAAATTAAAAATGCTAACAGATAGTTTTCTTTATTTATCTGCCGTGATTATGGGTTTTGTTTTAGCGCTAATTATAGGTTATACAGTTAAGCAAATAGACTTTATTGTTAACGTTATATTATATGTTTTACTTTTTGTAATCGGTCAACAGTTACGCCAACAAAATGTTAAGCTAAAGCAGGTTTTAATTAATACTAAAGCACTTTCTATTGCGTTGGTTTCTATGGTTGCCTCTTGGGTTGCTGGCCTAATAGCCGCCGCTTTTCTTGGTTTGTCTTGGAATATGGGCTTAGCCATGTCTTCTGGTTTTGGTTGGTATAGTCTATCTGGTATTCTGGTTGGTCAACTTGGTCAACCAGAAATGGGTGCAGCAGTTTTTTTTATTGACTTAATACGTGAAATGTTAGCTGTGTTATTTATTCCGGTATTAGTTAGATTAAATTCTCAGCTTGCAATTGGTTATAGTGGGGCGACTGCTATGGATTTCACCTTGCCTGTTCTGAAAAATACCTTACCTAAGGAAGACGTTATCTTGTGTATTGTTAGTGGATTTATTCTGTCTATTGCAACACCAATCTTTATCCCGCTATGGATGAGCTTTTAGAAAACCTCTGAAAATCACAAAAAAATAAATATTTCCGCTATACTTTCGTTACCTTAATCCAATTTGTTTTTTAAATTCATGAAACCGCATAAAGTCTCTAAAAGAAATGTATTTTATGCAGCAATTGCCACTGCTGCTGAATATTATGATTTTACCTTGTTTGCCTATGTGGCGATTTATATTTCTCATAACTTTTTCCCAAGTTCTGATCCAACTATTGCGATGTTATCTGCTTTTGGCATGTTTGCTTCGGGTTATATTATGCGACCTTTGGGCGGCATCATATTAGGCAATATGGGGGATAAATACGGGCGTAAATATGTTTTGAAAATTGCCATGTTTTTGATGATGCTTTCTGTGTTGATTATTGCTTTTGTGCCAACCACCTCAAGCATTGGTATAACGGCTGTGATATTAATGGTGTTGGCGAGAATGATTCAGGGGTTTTCTATTGGGGGTGAATATAATGGTGTACTAGCTCTGCTGGTGGAACAAGCGCCCAGATATAAACGTGCCTCGATTACTTCTTGGGGGACGTTTATCGAAGGCAATGGGGTCTTACTCAGTACCATTGTTGTATTCTTATGCACCTATTATTTTACTTCTGAGCAAATGTATGATTTTGGCTGGCGGATTCCTTATTATGTTGGGTTTGCCTTGGTGGTTTTTGCATTTTTATGTATTTTGCGTTTAAAGGAATCAGAAGAATTTAAAGAAGCACAGCAATGCAATAAGCTTGAAAAAGTCCCTGTATTGACAGCTTTGAAGGAGTATCCACTGCAGATTATGCAAGTCTTTTTCTTGGCAGGTTATTTGGGTATTGCTTACTATATGGCAGCGGCGTTCATTCCCTCATTTTTAGTTGATCATCATTTTTTTAATGAGAATGATGCCATGTTGATTACCATGATTGCAGCAGTATTTTATGCTTATTCAGCACCTTTCTGGGGAAGATTAAGTGATAAAATTGGTAGAAAACCGATGTTGCTGGGATCATCATTTCTATTGGGATTACTATGTTATCCATTATTTATGTTATTAACTTTAGGTTCATTATTTTGGGCTGGCTTTGCATACTGTATATTCACTGTCTCTTATACACATCTCCGAGCCCACGAGA
>CAJXRW010000138.1 GCA_913060525.1 uncultured Gammaproteobacteria bacterium | reverse complement strand
TCGGCAGCGTCAGATGTGTATAAGAGACAGGTTAAGCTCTCACTTTCAACAGACTTAGTTACAACTGTACCAGCTGCGATTGTTGCACCATCTTCAATTGTGATCGGCGCAACTAAGGAACTATTCGAACCAACAAACACATTTTTACCAATTTCCGTTTTATGCTTTCTCGCACCATCATAATTACAGGTAATAACACCTGCGCCAATGTTACAATTTGCATCTATCTCAGCATTACCAATATAAGATAAATGCCCAGCTTTAACGCCAGTGGCTAATCTGGAGGCTTTTATTTCAACAAAGTTACCAACCTGTACCCCATCATCTAATATCGTATCTGGTCTAACTCTTGCATAAGGCCCAACCGTTGTATTCGAACCTATTTGAGCGCCTTCAATAACTGAATAAGGTTTAATCTTGCAATTGGAACCAATAGTCGCATCCTTGATAAAACAGCCAGGACCAATAATACAATTTTCGCCAATCGTGATTTGACCTTCTAAAATAACATTATTATCAATCCAGGTATCTTGACCAATAGTAACATCACCGCGAATATCAATACGATCAGGATCTGCAATACTCACCCCACCATCCATAATAACTTTAGCACGAGAACGTTGCCACGTTCTTTCTAGTTGTGCCAATTCTACGCGCGTATTTACCCCAGAAATTTCAAAAATATCGATTGGCTGAGCGACACGGATACCCACCTGTTGCATACGAGCCATTGCAACAATATCGGTAAGATAATACTCAGCTTGTGCATTATTACTTTTTAGTTCTGGAAGCCACTGCGCTAAATGGTTTGCAGAAACACAATAAATACCTGTATTGATTTCCGTAATTTGTTTTTGGATATCTGTTGCATCTTTTTCTTCAACGATCTCCATTACATCATGATATTTATTTCGAATAATACGCCCAAGACCTGCAGGATTATCTACTTCTGCAGTTAAAATACCTAATTGATTTTCACGCGTCACTTCCACAAAATGGTTAAGGGTATCAAACGAGATTAATGGCACATCGCCATATAAAATTAATACCTTATTATTTGGGTTAATCGAGTCCAATGCTTGCAAAACAGCATGACCTGTACCTAGCAGTTCTGTTTGCTCAACCCATTTAATATTATCGCCATGATGTGCTAAAGCATCTTGAACTTTACCCCCTAGATGCCCATAAACCACTACTGTTTCTTCTGCCTGAAGTTTAGTTACTGTATTAATCACATGTTCAATTAAATGCTTTCCCGCTAATTTTTGTAAAACTTTTGGGTTTTTTGAACACATTCTAGAACCTTTACCAGCCGCTAGAATAATAATTGATAGTCCCATAGGAATTCTCTAATAAATATATATGACATTAATTATAGAAATAAATATTATTTAAAACAAACAGTTTGGATATGACTGTATTTCGAGCTGTTTAGCGATATTTATTTTCAATAAACTGGTATAAAGCTCGAAGCCCCATACACTCACCCCCTTTTGGACGACCAGGTCGATCACTAAAGTTCCAGGCACCAACATCAAAATGCAGCCAATCAACATTATCACCCACAAAGTCTTGTAAAAACAGCGCAGCAATAATTGCCCCACCAAAGGGATAACCAGTCGCCACATTTCCCATATCGGCAAATGAATTATCAAGATATTTTTTATATGGCTGATATAACGGCATTCTCCAAAGAGGATCTTGCAAGCTTTCTGAAGCCTCAATTAGCTTTGTTGCATTTTCATCATTATTAGAAAAGACCGATGGAATTTCAGCCCCAAGCGCCACACGGCTCGCACCCGTAAGTGTCGCCATATCAATTAATAAATCTGGTTTCTCTGATGCAGCCTCAGTAATTGCATCACACAATACCAAACGCCCCTCGGCATCTGTATTTAAAACCTGAACGGTTTTACCTGAACGTGTTTTAATAATATCACTCGGTCTATACGCATTTGAACTAATTGAGTTTTCAACTGCAGGGATAAGCACACGAAGCCTAATAGGTAGCTTATTCGCCATAATTAAATTTGCCAGACCTAAAACATGAGCAGAGCCACCCATATCTTTATGCATAATTAACATACCTGACGCAGGTTTAATATCTAGCCCGCCCGTATCAAAACATACGCCTTTACCAACTAAAGTAACTTTAGGATAATCTTCACTTCCCCAGTAAACATCAATTAACCTGGGTGCATTAACACTTGCCCTACCAACTGCATGAATAGTAGGGAAGTTTTCTTTCAGCAAGTCATCCCCAACAATTTCTCGAAATTGTCCGCCATGTGAGTGAGCAATCTCTTTTGCAACCTGACTCAAATCTTGCGGTTTCATATCTTCAGTTGGTGTATTAATCAAATCACGCACTAGAAAAATAGATTCAATTACATCTATTACACCTTGATACTTCTTAGGGAGATATAACGAAGTGTGTTTATTCTTTTTCTGTTTATATTTATCAAACTGGTATGCGCCTAACCCAAAACCAATGTAAGCCAATTCAGGTTTTATTAAATTATGCTCATCTTGCAAATGATAACTTTTTTCTGGTAACTGCTTATACAATGTAGAAAGTGACCAAATATCAATTTCACCAACCCCGATAAAAACTTTTTCGATTTGACCATCTTGTTGACAGATAATCGCAATAGCATCAGGCTTAGGCTCATAATTAATTGCAGATAAATACGTCTGTTGTGGTTTGGCTACGTTATCAAAAGCAGCTTTATATTCCTCAGCGTTTATAGGTATAATTGGAATGGAACCTGAAACCGTCTGATTATCAAAGAAAGAGAAATTCATGATTTTGATCGCCTCTACTTATGTTTAAGAAACTTATTTATATCCTCAACGTCATTAATGGATAGTGTCCCAGCATCTAACTTTAAATTTAATAAACTAGTAATATAGTCATACTCAGCCTGAACAACATCATAGGCATTCTGATAAGTAATTGTCATTTGCTGAAGAACTTCGTTAATGGTCAAGGTGCCAACCTTGTATTCTTCCAACATCATTTGGTAGGCAATGTCAGACGATATCTTTGCCTGTCGATAGGCTTTAATAGAACTAATAGCGGTCATTACAGCTAAATAATCTTTTTCAGTTTGTTGTATGATACTTCTCTGATTTTGTAATGTTGTATAGCGTGCATTAACATAATTTTCAGCACCCTGTTGCAAAGCTGCATAGTCTGTGCCGCCATTAAATATGCTCCAGGTAAAAGTCAACCCAATTGACGCCATTTGGAAGTTTATACCTTGGAGCGGTATTCCAGCTTGCCCACCACTGCCAGGCGATATTTCATTACTGGTGTTTACTAGACACGATACTGAAACACCATCATTAATTAAGCCAGCTAGTGCACCCCCAGAACTCGAAGCACTCCCACCAAATCCAGGTTGAAAAAAGGGACTACGTAAATACATATATGAAGCACTTAAAGACACGACTGGCAGAAACTTCCCTTTACATGCCTCCACTGCACTTTCACTGGCAACTTGGCTTAACTTAGATGCTTGTAAACTTAAATTTTTCTGAATTGCCATATCAACCCATTGCTGCATATTAGCAGGATTTGGTCGCAAGGCTTGCATATCATCACGGATAGGATCTAATGGCACAATTTTCTGAATACCAGTCAATACAGCCAAGTCATAATAATTTGCTTTTAATGTGTTTTTATTTTTAACCAAAGTGGCTTTAGCATTGTAATAACTTGACTCAATTTGCTTAACATCACTTTCCGTTTTCGTGCCAACTTTCAGTTCTGCTTTTGTTTGTTTTAACGTCGCTTCTGTTGCTTTAATTTGCTCTTCAGCAACCTGGACATTTGCCTCAGCAAGAATAACAGAAAAGTAGGTCTTAGAGACCTCAAGTATAAATTCTTGTACCTGGTATTCGTAGGTTGCATAATCCGCTTGGGCAGATTGTTTGGTAGCGGCGTAAATATTAAATAATGCATAATTAAATACATTTTGTGAAAGTGAAGCACCATAAGTTGTACTATTAGTTGTGCCATTAAATGCCGAGTCTTGGTCAAAAAATCGTGTACTGCTTGCTGAGGCCGAAAGGGTGATACTTGGTAACAATGTACCTAAAGCAATATTACTATCAGCATTTGATACTTGATAAGTCGCATATTGAGATTTTATAATTGGTGAGCTTTTATAGGCTACCTTATAAGTCTCTAGTAAATCCATTGCTGAAACAGGAATGCAAGCACTCAATCCTAGAGAGAACACTGAAAAAAGTGTTTTTTTTATTCCCATACTGACGGCATTCCTAGTTATAAATATAAAGCTATTCTAAATATTAGTACAAAATATTCATTTTGCGTATTTATAGCAGCATTTTTTCTATCACCAAATAAGCTTCAGAAAATAAGTTTTGCATTCCTCCAGGATTATTGCCACCAGCTTGTGCCATATCTGGTCTTCCACCACCGTTACCACCAATAATAGGCGCTAACAATTTAACCAACTCACCTGCTTTAACTTTATTAATAATATCTTTAGTCACACCAATAATAAGACTAACCTTACCTTCTTTTTCTGCAGTTAAAACAATAACAGCTTGGCTATTCTGAGACTTATATTTATCCATTTGTTCTCGAAGTATCGCCACATCTGCATTTGGAATGTTATTGGTAATAACGGTTACGCCAGCAATAACTTTTATTTCTTCAGACGATTGACTACTTCCAGAAAGCAATTCCTGTTGAAGTTGCTTAATTTCCCTATCTTTTTCTTTCAGCGTATTAAGTAGTTTTTCCAATTTGGATTGTAAAGCATTTGGTTTAGATTTTAATAATACCCCTAAACTGTCTAACAAAGTTTCAGACTTAGCAACATACGCCTCTGCTGCCATTGCAGTTACCGCCTCAATACGCCTTACCCCTGATGCAATTCCTGATTCGGATAAAATTTTAAAATACCCAATTTCTCCTGTTGAAGACACATGCGTACCGCCACATAATTCAATAGAAAAATCCCCCATGCGTAATACCCGAACGGTATCACCGTATTTCTCACCAAACAATGCCATTGCACCCAGTTGTTGCGCATGATCATTAGACGTGATAATGGTTTCTACTGGCATATTAAGTCGAATTGCCGCATTCACGATTTGTTCTATTTCTCTTAGTGTATTTTTAGAAATTGGCTCAGGCGAAGCAAAGTCAAATCGCAGACGCTGATCATCTACCAATGACCCCTTCTGCTCAACGTGAGTACCAACAATTTTTCTAAGCGCAGCATGTAGCAAATGCGTTGCTGAATGGTTTCTTGCAATTGCTTTTCGACGATTAAATTCTATATTTGCAGTCACTTCATCTTCCAATGAAAAAGTACCCTTAGTGACTTTACCATAATGAATATAAGCATTGCCTGATTTTTGGGTATCAACCACCTCAAAAATACCAGCATGCGACTCAATCACACCAATGTCACCAACCTGACCACCAGACTCAGCATAAAAAGGCGTCGCATCCAACACAAGTGCTGCCTCATCACCCATTGTAAGTTGCTCGGTAATTTCACCATCTTTAAATAATGAAGTAACTTTGGCATCAAATATAAAATGCGTATAACCTTTAAAATCGGTCATTTCATTACATTTAATTTCTTTATTGTAATCTGTGCCAAATGAACTGGCAGATTTAGCCATATCCTTCTGCACTTGCATTGCTTTGTCAAAGCCTTCAATATCAACCTTTAGTTTTCGTTCACGCGCTATATCTAAAGTTAAATCAATTGGAAAGCCAAAAGTATCGTATAATTTAAACGCAACTTCCCCACTAATTTCAGTAGTATTTTCAGAAATTTCTTGATTCAGCAATTTCATACCGTGATCCAGTGTCTTTGAAAACTGTTCTTCTTCTCTTTTTAAATGGCTTTCAATCTGTTTCTGTTGGCTAACCAATTCAGGAAACGCTTGTCCCATTTCTTGAACTAACACCTTTACAATCTTGAAAAAAAACATGTCCGTTGCGCCGAGCTTATAACCATGACGCGCCGCACGTCTAATAATACGCCTAAGCACATAGCCTCTGCCTTCGTTTGAAGGAATCACCCCATCTGCAATTAAAAAAGAACAAGAACGAATATGGTCTGCAATGACTTTAAGCGAAGGATTATTCACATCATCCACTTTTAATAAATTGGCGATGTAATAAATAAGTTTTTGAAATAAGTCAATGTCATAATTGTTATGCTTATCCTGTAATATCGCTGCTATTCGCTCTCTGTCTCTTATACACATCTGACGCTGCCGACGATCTACTCTGTGTAGATC
>CAJXRW010000137.1 GCA_913060525.1 uncultured Gammaproteobacteria bacterium | reverse complement strand
TCATTTTCATACTAAAGAACAATCTGTACCGATGTTGAAAGTAGGTCATCAGACGTTAGTTGAAAAGGTAGATAAATTATTATTTGGAACAAATATATATTTAACTGGAAATTACTTTAATCGATTGGCAGTAGAGGATTGTGTTGAAAGATCATTTTCACTTGAGCTATAAAACAAAAAAGCCAGCTTGAAGGCTGGCTTAAGATATTAAGTTAGGTCTTACACTAACTTGAGGAGTAGCGAGGTCATTATACCTATGTAATCTTAAATTAAAATTAATTTCTAATTTTTTTTACAACGAGTGATGGCGTAGGCAATAATCTGATTATTTGTAAAATAGCTTTAAGATTAATTTTTGAATAAATTTGCTGTATGGTGGATAGATTAGCGGTGTGAAATTGATTTTTTGTTTAACATGGACAGATTTGGCGTGGGAAAAAATCTTAAATCCTTCTATACCATGATAATGCCCAATGCCTGAATTCCCAATACCACCAAATGGCAAGTCATCTTGTACAATATGCATGAGTGTTTCATTTATGGTTACACCACCACTGGAAGTATTTTCAATAACATATTTTTGTTCAGGCTTATCATTACCAAAGTAATATAGCGCTAATGGCTTATCATTGTTATTGATATACTGGATTGCATTATCAATTTTGTCATAACCTAATATAGGTAACACAGGTCCAAAAATTTCATCTTGCATAATAAGCATGTCAGATTTCACATTACTAATGAGCACAGGTAATAATTTATTGGCTGGTAGTTGAGTGATTACATGGGTTTTGCTTGGTTGCACATGAATACTTGCGCCTTTAGCTTCAGCATCTTGGATACAGTTTTCCAAACGATGAAACTGCTGAATGTTAATGATGAATGTGTATTCTGTGTTAGTTGGAATTTTAGGATAAAGTTTTGCAACCGCTTTCTGAAATGCTTTGATAAATAATTCTATTTTATCTGAAGGGCAAAAAACATAATCTGGAGCAATGCAAGTTTGACCCGCGTTCAATAACTTACCGAAAGCAATTTTTTTGGCTACCTTGGCAATATTGATATCATTTCCAATAATTACAGGTGATTTCCCGCCAAGTTCTAGTGTTACAGGTGTTAAGTTTTTGGCACAAGCCTGCATAATTTTTCTACCAACTTGCGAGGACCCTGTAAATAACATATGGTCAAATGGCAACTCTGAAAACGCTTTAGAAATTTCCATTTCTCCATTAATAATTTCAACTTCGCCATTTGGAAATGCCTGAGCGAAAACTTCTGCAAGTGCTTCCCCAGTTTTTGGCGTATGTTCAGACATTTTAACCATGACGCGATTCCCTGCCGCTAAAGCATAAACGATTGGTCCAATGGAAAGATTAATGGGATAGTTCCAGGGAACCATAACGCCAATCACGCCTTTAGGTTGATAGTAGATCTGGTTTTTGGCTGGTTGAAATAAGATATGGGTATGGCGTTTTTCTGGCTTAAGCCATTTTTTTAAGTGTTTGCAAATATAATTAATGGCTTTAATGGAAGGTAGTAATTCGCAAAATATTGTTTCTTGTTGATGCCGATTACCAAAGTCTGCATTAATGGCAGATATGATTTCATTTTGATGTAATAAAAGGGATTGCTTAAGGGATTGAAGGAGTTGAATTCGGTTTTCATAAGAAGAATGTAAGGAAAAGTTTTTTTTATGTTGTTCAAACTTTTCAACTAGGTTTTGCATTATTGCGGTAGATCTGATTTATGCAATAGTTTATAGATTTCCTCCGCTATAATTCGTTGTCCTTTTGCAGTTGGATGTACCCAGTCCCAAAATAAATGTGTTTCAGGGTCATGGTTAATATCAATATGATCTTGCATATTTCCTTGTAGATCAAATCCTCCAAAACTATCCACGCATGGGTCTGTGGTATTTTCGAAACCAAAAGTGCCTGGGTTTTCGATTACACCATTTAAAAAGGTATAGGCGTCAAATAATTCTATTTGAGCATGGGAATATTTACGCCGTAGTATTTTTACAGAATCTGATATCTTTTTATTTTGCCTTTTCACCTGATGCTTATACATTGCGCGAAGTGTCGAAACGATTACTTTGGGAAACTTCATGATACGGAAGGTAGGCGTAACTGTTACATCTGGTACGGTCCATATCACAATTTTACGCGCCCCATGTTTAATTAAGTCATCTGCAATATTCGCTATATCATTTCCGAAACGGAACATAGCGGGCAAATTAAAATAGGGTGATTCATCATAAATTGCAAAAAACAGATTGTTACCACCACCATCAAGTAATACCAGATCATCTTCGTTAAATCGATGAAAACGACTTTTAAAAATATCGGCTTGTTGTTTAACTGACAGTGCATGCTCTTTAAGCAATGATTTTGGGTTTGGCCCAGAACTTAACGCGCCACCATGAGCAAAATTACAAACTTCGGGTGGTTTTTGATTAGTCTCACGAGCATAAATTTCGGCTAAATGTTCACTCGCTACGGGACCATCACTGAAGCGACCATCCAAATAAGGTGCTTTGGGCGCACCAAGTGTTCTTTTGACATTACCATTGTCTTGTAAGCTATCGCCAAAGACGAATATACGTTTAGGTTGTTCAATCATTTTTTGCCTCGATAAAATTGGTTATCCAATGTCCAACTAGAATTCCTTGATCCCTAATTCTAAGAGATTCAACTGCACCGCGGATAATATAATCATCCAGATCACCTCTGGCATCCATAATAATGCTGTGGTTATGACCACTGAGCATTTCAGGGTGTGCCTGAATACCCAGTACTTGTGAGCCGATACAATACATTTGAATTTCACAGAATTCATTACGAGCCAAAATAATAGCATTATCTGGTTCTAATATCACATGATCCTGATGGTAAAATAACAAGCTACAATGATGTTGATAGGGTATCATCCATTTTTGTCTAGCAATTACCTCAATGGTTTTTACGCCAATTCCCCATCCTTTTTCTGCTCGTATCACTTTGCCGCCAAGTGCTTCAGCAATAATCTGATGCCCAAAACATACGCCTATTATTTTATGTTTGTCATTAAATATTTTTTGAATATATTTTTTAAGGGGAGCAATCCAAGGATCATCATCAAAGGCACTGGCAGAGCTGCCAGATATTAAAAAAGCATCGTAGATATTAGGGTCTAAGGGATAGTCTCCTTTGGTGACATCATACCAGTCAAGGTCAATAATGGTTTCTGTGCGTGCAAACATATTGGCGAATACATGTGGATAATTACCACCAGAATGTACTTGTCTATGTTCAGGAATATGGTGGGCTTGTAGTAAGGCAACTTTCATTTTTTACTTATTTTCAGATAAATGCTCGATTAATGATTTAATTTGTTCACTAGAAAGGGTTAATTTAATGGCATTATTTTGCCCTTCTACATGAATAATCATTTTACCATCTTCGTATGAAATATTGCGAACATTCTTATATTCCGTTGGAGTAATGCCTAAGCGTTTTTTACGCCAATTTTCTCGGGCACGCATAATAGCTTCGCGGTAGGATCCACGTATTTTGCTTTGCCTGACTTTTTGAATAAAATCTAAAGAAGCTGTTGGTAATTCATCTTCAAATTTTTTCAGTTCATATAAGGTGCGGACATCGTCAATGACATCATCCTCGCTTAAAAGTCGAATGCCCTCAGAAGCATCTTTTAATTTCATTCGCATTGAAACCCAGGAACTATCACGCCCCAAAGCTTTAGCCACATCCTGTTTTTTCATTTTTTTGTGGTTAATTAATTCGACGAGCGCATCTGCTTCCTCAAATGGAGAAACTTTTTCACGCTGATCATTTTCTAGTAATTGGATGATAATAGTATCGATATCATCTTTTTCTCTAACCACGCAAGGTATATGTGTTAAACCTGCTTTAATAGCAGCTCGGTAGCGTCTTTCACCCGCAATAAGTGTATAAATGCCGTCTTCATTTTGAGCTTTGACAATGACAGGTTGAATCACCCCATTTTCTTTAATGCTTTTTGCTAATGATTCAATATTTCTAAACGATTTTCTTGGTTGGTTAGGATCAGGCTTTACTTCATCAAAACTCAAATGTAATAACGTACCCGTTCTTTCGGCATTCTGATTCATTTCAGAAAGTTTCATGGCGAGTAGTTGATCTTTTTTCTCATCAGTTTGCAGATTTGAAGAATTTAGCTCGTGTAAACGTTTGCGGTTAGATAAAGATACTTTTTCCATCATATTCTCACAGTTCATTCTTATTAAAAAACTCAACGACTTCTTTCGCAAGTTTTCTAACTTCGATATGTGCATTACTTTCTTTTGCATATTCCCCAATATATAGACCAGCTGCTTCAGCTTCTACAAATTTGACACTTTGAGGAATGGCGGCATTAAACGCATCACCTTCATCATTAATCACACCTAAAAGGCTACGTGACATGGTGGTATTTTTGATAATTCTATTGGCAAGTAATTTAAAAGGCCTGCCAGCAGTCAATGCCAAATCCTTTGCTTCAAGCAGCCCAGATAAATCCATGCCACTCGGTGCTGCGGGAATGACGACCAAGTCAGCAAGCAGAGAGGCTTTTAGTGCAGCAGTTTGAAAGTTTGGCGGGGTATCTATAATAAGATAATCACAAGAATCTTTTAATTTAGCTATTTGATCTCTTGCTTGTTTTTCATCAACTTGATGTACAAAGTTGTTGCCGTTTGGTTTTTTTTCTGCCCAGGACCAGGCATCGGGTTTATCTTTGTCCATATCCGCTACAATAACAATATGCCCTAGTTCACGTAGTCCGCCTGCTAGATTCATTGCCGAAGTTGTTTTGCCTGAGCCACCTTTTTGTTGAAGTAGCGTTATTGTTTTACACCTACCCATTCCATTGCCTTAAATAGTGAGAGAAGTTTCTAACTTTAGTTTAGCGCATAATCGCCTAAGTTAAAGAGATGATACTGTTAGAATTGAATGATCGACTTGTATGGTGAATTGCATGAACTATATTATTCAGTAGTGGTATAGAAAAATAAAAATAATGTCAGGGGTAGCAATGAAGTTTAAAAAGGAAATTATTGTATGTATGACAATGGTTTTTGGTGGAGAGGCAATGGCCGAAGTCAAAACCTATGAGCCAATTTCACCAAGTAGTGAGCCAAGTTTTCCAGGTGTTACGGCGGAGACAGGTTTTGTATTTGGTGTATTGGCAGGGTTTTCTAATTATAGTGGTGGGGATACCTTCACAGATGCAGTGCCTGCGAGTAGTCGTTCATCTGGCATGTTCAACTTTGGTGGCATGATAGGTTATGACCAAGCGCTTGCGAAAATGTTCAGTTTGGGTATTGAGCTTGGTATTAACTATACACCAGATATTATTAAAACAAGTGGTGGGTCTAGTGTCACCATGGATGCGTTAAACGTACCATTGATGCTAACAGGTAAGTTTGTTTTACCAATTGGGTTAAATATATTTTTAAAAGGTGGGGTGAATTATCAGCACAATACCTGTAATGGTTCTTTTAGTGGCACAGGTATTACCTGCAGTAATAGCAACAATCTTAGTGGTGTTATTGCTGGTGGACTAGGATGGCAACTTGGCAACTTTAATCTTTTTGGTCAATATATGTATATTTTTGGGGATTCACTTACGAGTACTGGCACCCCTGATGGTGCAATTGAGCAAAGCATATTGGTGGGTGGTGTTTCTTACACATTACCTTTGTAAAGAAACTTTGGAGCCTTCTAAAAACTCATGCTACAACTTATAAGATATGCCTGTATTTGGCTAACCCTATTTATATTATCTGGCTCGTTAATATTTGCTGACCAGATTAATGACCAAAATCAGACAGGGCAATATTTAGGTGGCATGGTTGGCGCAGCAAGAATTTCTCATGATCTACCAGGAAATAATACAGTGAGTTATGGTCCTTACCTCAGTGCTATTTTTGGATATAACTGGTCAGTTAGTAGTAATGACGCTGTGCTTTTAGGTGTAGAAGTAAGTCCTGCCTATAGTTCGCAATATTATAATGCGAATGATAACGATATCAGTACCGATAAAAGTGAAGTGAATTTACCAATATTATTAACAGGAACATATATCCTCAATAATGGTATTAATTTTAGTTTAAAAGGTGGTATTGCGTTTCAAACCGAATTTAATACAGACTCAATCTCAGCCTTTGAAAATAGCGGTTGGCACCCCGTTATTGCTGGCAAAGTAGGTTATTTGATAAAAAACAACATTAACTTGTTTGCACAGTATATGTACTGTCTCTTATACACATCTGACGCTGCCGACGATCTACTCTGTGTAG
>CAJXRW010000136.1 GCA_913060525.1 uncultured Gammaproteobacteria bacterium | reverse complement strand
TACACAGAGTAGATCGTCGGCAGCGTCAGATGTGTATAAGAGACAGCTATAAAGCTTACAACTGCTCGTTATTATACTCCAAAAGGAAGAACTATTCAGGGCGAGGGGATTACGCCTGATATTATTGTTGAACAAGTTGAAGTGCCTTATGATGAAGAAATGATCAACTCTAAAAAAGAATGGCGAGTTCGTGAGGCTAATCTTAAAAATCCAATTAAGACTAAGGAAGATATTGATTCAGAAGATGTAACGGTAACACCTGCGGAGGTTGAAAAAAATAAACTGGAAGTTGATCAGACAGAAAATTTGAATGACGAAGAACTTGTTAAAGAATTTGCTGAGGCTGGAGAGGAGTCCGTAAAAGAAAAACCAATCATGTATGATGACTACCAGCTTGGAGAGGCTTTAAATGTATTGAAAGCACTAGTGGTTGTTACTACGTTGTCGAATAAAGGTTCAAGTAAATAAGCCGCTTTTCGCTGCTAGCCTTTAACCTCGCCTACTTTCTCACCCATTTTCACTTTTTGCTCAATCACTAGCTTCTCATCAAGCTTGCAAGTTTCTGGCAACCCAAAAACAACGGTAGATCCAAACCTAAAGTGACCAATATCATCACCTTTTTTGAAAGGGATAGGGCTGTTTTCATAGCTCCAGGTTTTCATGCCAAGGTTATAACTAGGGGCAACAACACCATGCCATTCTGTAATAATGCTGGCTACCAACAGGGCGCCAACAAATACAACAGGCATTAAACCAAAACTAGTTTCAAATAAACAAACAACGCGTTCATTTATGGCAAAAAGATCATCAATATTATTAGCAGTGTCTAGGTTAACTGAAAATAATTTTCCTGGGATATAAGTCATTTTTAATAATTTAGCATCAAAAGGTAAATGTACTCTATGGTAATCACTAGGTGATAAATAAATGGTCATGAAGCTACCATTTTGAAGTAAGCTGGCAGTTTTTTGATCGCCACCAAGCAAGTCACTCAGTGAGAAATATTTTCCTTTAGCTTGAATGAGCTTGCCGTCTGTTATTTTTCCAAATTGGCTGGCACAACCATCTGCAGGAGAAATTATACTGTTTGGTTCATCACAAATTGGACGTGCATCATTTTTAAGCTTGCGAGTGAAAAAATCATTAAAAGTTGGGTAAGCTTTTGGGTTTTCTTCAACTGCTTCATCAAGTGAAATCTTGAATTTTTTTATTGCTGATTTAATGAGTAAATTTTTTAATGTCGTATTATCAGAGTTTGTAAGATGACCTGATAGGCGAGACAAAAAATGTTGCGGTAATATATGCTGAAGCCAAATAAATAACTTGGTTGATGACATAATTTATTCCTTAGATAATTGAGTCTTAATTATATTATAATGTTTTTGTATTTACCAATCGCAAACATAATATATACTGAGGTTATAAGCTTTTTTTGTGCGCCTTTTAAAGGGATTGAAGCTTAATCTTTAAATAAATCGAGGTAAACATGGATATAAGTATTTTTGAGTTATTTTCAATTGGAATTGGTCCCTCAAGTTCACATACAGTTGGACCTATGAGAGCTGCCAGATTATTTTTAGATCAGATTGACTGTAATGAAGTGGATAGGGTAGATGTTAATCTTTATGGTTCGTTAGCTTTAACAGGTAGAGGTCATGGAACGGATACAGCAGCCATGCAGGGGCTTTGTGGTCAAGTTCCAGAAGAAATTGATCCCAATTACGGTGAAGAGTTGATTAACAATATCAATCAAACAAAACAACTTAAGTTAAATGATCAAAAACTGATTTCGTTTGATCCGAAGAAAAATATTATTTTTAACATGCGTATCACTTTAGATTTGCACGCAAATGGCATTAAATTTACAGCATATAAAGATAATCAGATTACCTTTGAAGAGACCTATTTTTCCATAGGTGGTGGTTTTGTTTTATCTGAAATGCAAATTAAAAAAGATGAAGGTTTAATGGAGATGAGCAGCAAGGCGCCATACCCATTTAAAACTGCACAAGACTTATTTGATCATTGTAAGAAACATAATCTAACGGTGAGTCAGCTCATGTTTGAAAATGAGAAAATCAGTCGCTCTGAACAGGAGATCAGGGAGGGTATACTTGGTATTTGGGCAGTGATGAATAACTCTATTAATAATGGTCTTCATAGTACAGTTGCGAAATTACCAGGTGGTTTGGATGTTAGAAGACGGGCTAGTAAGTTATATAGTAAATTAAAATCGATGCACGCGCCTAGTAGTGACCTGAATTGGTTAAATGCTTACGCTATTGCCGTCAATGAAGAAAATGCTGCAGGCGGTCGCGTGGTAACGGCGCCGACAAATGGAGCGGCTGGTGTTATTCCAGCAATCTTAAAATATTATTTATCAACGACGCCGGGTGCTCATGACCAAGATATTATTGATTATTTATTAACAACTGCTGCAATTGGTATTCTTTATAAAAAAGGGGCATCAATCTCTGCCGCAGAGGTAGGTTGTCAAGGTGAGGTGGGTGTAGCAGCATCTATGGCGGCTGGAGGTTATTGTGCGCTTTTGGGTGGTACCTTAGCTCAAGTTGAAGTTGCAGCTGAAATTGCCATGGAGCATAGTTTGGGATTAACCTGCGATCCAGTTGGTGGTCTTGTTCAAATACCGTGTATAGAGCGAAATGCAATGGGCGCATCTCAGGCGGTTAATTCGGCAAAACTTGCGTTAATTGAAGAAGGTGAGCATAAAGTTTCATTAGACAGTGTTATTAAAACAATGAAAGAGACTGGAAAAGATATGTCAAACCGTTATAAAGAAACATCACTTGGTGGTTTGGCCGTTAATTTACCAGCTTGCTGACCTTTTAAGTTAAAACATTTGATGTATACTTACCGTAACAAAATAAGTTGTATATAAATGAATTTATTAAAACGATTTAATCTTAATCTATTTGGTTTTATTAAGCTTAGCGTTATATCTGCGCTAATTTTTAACATGATTGGCTGTGGTTTTTTTAGAGATCGTGAATTTGATTATGCGCGTGAAGATGTTCAAGAGCGTACAAATATACTTATTCCCAAAAGTGTATCAGAACAGCCTGATATTCAGCCTTATTTACCCATTCCAGCGAATGGTCCTTCAAATTATTCACCTGAAAATGTTGAGGTGGCTGAAGAGTCTACCTTACCACCTGGTTATGCTGCAAATTATAATACGGCGTTCATTAAACAGCAGCAAGATGCTCAAACAATTAATTCCAGTTTGTCTTTCAATGAAAAAAATGTTGGCATCATTCAACTTGATGTTGGCTTCAATAAAGCCTGGGAAATGGTTGATGAAGCATTACTAAATATTGCTGGTTTTGTTGTGGATGATAAAAATAGAACAAACGAAGTGTTTTATGTAAGTGACCGTTTATCTAATGAAAAATTAGATGTGTATTTGAAGCCAGATCAGGATGATATCACAACCACGGTCGCTGTTTTTTCACAAGATGAAGCAGCATCTAGCGATTTAGCTCATAGTTTATTAGAGCAAGTGCATGGTGAGATTATGGCAAATTCTAAGGTGATGCTGGATATATCCAAAGTTCCTAGCCAGATTATTAAAAATGAAGCCAATAATACAAGTGTACTTGTAATATATGAATCACTGGGCACGGTTTGGCCGCAAATAGGTGTAGCAGCAACTAGTGCAGGATATGCTGTATTAGATAAAGAGTTGGATCGTTCCTATACTATTCAAAAAGACAATCAAGAATCATATAGCTTGTATACTTACAGTAAAAAATATGTGGGGGAGACATTTTCTGATCTCACAAGTGTATCGACTGGATTTAAAGATATAACGACTGAAACCAGAGTTGAAGTATTTAAGTCTGGTGGTCAGATGTTGCCAGCATCACAAGCCAACGCAATATTAGTAGATATTCAAAATAATTTAAAGCAATAGATTAGGTAGGGTCATGGAAAAAAAAGAACTTTTGTATAAAGGTAAAGCAAAGTCTGTTTATAAAACTGATAAAAATGATTTATACGTATTGCATTACCGTAATGATGCAACCGCATTTAATGCTTTAAAAAAAGCAAGCCTTGATGATAAAGGGCGTGTTAATAACAGATTCAATGCGTTTATTATGGAAAAATTAGAGCAAGGTGGTGTGAAAACCCATTTTGTTGAATTACTAAATGATAATGAAAGCCTTGTTAAATCATTAAAAATGATTCCAGTTGAATGTGTAGTAAGAAACTACGCAGCTGGTAGCATAACTAAACGTTTAGGGATCGAAAAAGGTACTAAATTTGAAACGCCTGTTTTTGAATTTTTTTATAAAGATGATGCCTTAGGCGACCCTATGATTAACGACTCACATATCTTAACATTTGGTTGGGCAACACAAGCACAAATTGACGGAATGAAGGCTTTAACTTTTAAAGTAAATAACATCCTTAAAAAGCTATTTGATAATGCTGGTATTACCTTAGTAGATTATAAATTAGAGTTTGGTCTTTCAGATGGTGAAATTGTATTAGGTGATGAGTTTACACCAGATGGATGCCGCTTATGGGATAAAGATACCCAAAAAGTCATGGATAAAGATAGATTCAGGCAGGATATGGGTGATGTGATCGAAACTTATAAAGAAGTGGCGGCCAGAATTGGCGTTCAATTATAAGTGCCTGGTTTTTACATTAATACTTTTCTATATAAAGTTCGTTAATGCTTGGGAGTTATCTGTCATTGATGATCGGACTTTCTTGGATGGGTCTGCTGTTTACACCGAATATGAAGCGCAAGAACAAAAACGCTTTCCTGTTTCTATAAAAATTGTTTATATTTTTCAAGAGAAACTTAAAGCCAAAATCGTACAACAATCTGCAGAATCAAAGAAAACGCTCATTGAGTTAGCTGATCAAAACCAAGCGATTATTGGTATTAATGGTGGTTATTATCGCGAAAATTTTTTGCCAAATGGCTTATTGATTTTACAAGGGAAACAATATAGCAGAATGGTGCATAATGATCTTTTGCAGGGTATTGTAAAGCTAGATATAAATGACCATTTAAGTTTATCTTCGAGAGAAGATTCATCAAATATTTATTCTGCATTTCAAGCTGGACCAATACTTTATCAGGGAAGTCAATGGTATAAACCAAATTGGAACAAGGTCAGAAAACGTAGCATAATTTTTGAGTTCGAAAACCGTAACATCATGTTAATGAATACCTCTGCTATTTCATTGGATGAGCTGGTTGATATCTTAAAAATTTGGGTGACCAAGTTACCTGAAAATTATGGAAAATTAGCATTTGCACTTAACTTGGATGGTGGGCGTTCATCCGCTTTCTTCCTAAATTTTCCTTCACCAGTTCTTGTTCAAGAACAAGATTACATTAAGACAGCAATTTTATTTATGAATTAGTAGAGATACCTTTAATATTAAAATGTGCTTTCTCCAAGGCTATTCAATCATAAAATCTGAAGGATAGTTATAATTTCTAACGATAAAAACCACCATTAACATGAAGCTCTGTTCCAGAAATATAATCGGCTTCGTCATCGGCCAGAAATAATGCAGCTCTAGCAATATCAAGAGGTTTCCCCATTCTGTGCATTGGGATTAAACCTTTAATCATTTCAATTGCTTTTTCAGGCATTAAAGCTGTCATTTCAGTTTCAATAAACCCTGGGCAGATTGCATTTACCGTAATGCCTTTTCTTGCAGATTCAAGCGCAAGTGATTTAGTAAAACCCAGTATCCCAGCTTTTGCAGCAGCATAGTTAGTTTGACCGAAATTACCAATAATGCCAACAACGGACGATATATTAATAATACGACCAAAATTCTGTTCAATCATGTTTGGTAGTACTTGTTTAGTGACATTAAACATGCTGTTTAAATTGGTATTGATAACCTGAGTCCATTGTTCTTCTTCCATTTTTACCAATGTTTTGTCTCTGGTAATCCCTGCATTATTAACCAAAATATCAATTTTTTTGTATTTGGCTAAAACAGCGGCAACAGCTTTTTGGCAAGTTGCAATATCGCCCACATTGGCAGCTACAAAATCAACGTTAGAATAACCTTCATTTTTTTTATCGGCTAGCCACTGTTTTCCTTGTTCTTCGTTAATATCACAAGCAATTACCGTCGCGCCTTTTTGTAAAAACAAATCACTAATTGCATTGCCTAATCCTCTTATACCACCAGTGACAAAAGCAATTTTATTTTCTATTCCCATGAAATATCCTTATATTATAAGTTATTATAAACATCTTGATTTATATTAGCAGGTGACTTGTTGCTTTGCAGTATGGGTGCGATTTAATTTAGGATATTATTCTAATTGATTATAAAAATTAAAAGGATCAAATAATGAAAATAGCAATTTTGGATGGTA